>JAGUXU010000187.1 GCA_020061685.1 Candidatus Omnitrophota bacterium | reverse complement strand
GACCTATTCGGCGTCAACTTCCGCAATCATCCTGATTTAAAAAGGATACTGAATCCCGACGGATGGACCGTCCACCCCTTACGGAAGGATTTCAGCCGTCAGGACTTCATCAAGAAACCGCGATACTGATATGGAAACTGCGATAAACGAAAAGAATATACATACCGAGGAGTTCCTCGTGAACGTGGGGCCGCAGCATCCCTCGACACACGGCGTCCTTTACCTTGAGGCGAAACTCGACGGAGAGGTCATAGCCGATTGCGTGACCCATATAGGATACCTGCACCGCTCGATGGAGAAGATAGCCGAGAACCGCACGTATACGCAGTTCATCCCCTTCACCGACAGGCTGGATTACGTCGCGGCGATGAACAATAACATGGCGTATGTGATGGCCGTCGAAAAACTGATGAACGCGGAGGTCACGGAGCGCGCGAAATATATAAGGGTGATAATCGCGGAATTAAACCGTATCGCCAGCCATCTCGTGGGCATAGGGACCTTCGTTCAGGACCTGGGCGCCTTCGCCACTCCCCTCTTCTACGCCTTCCGGGAACGCGAGAGGATAGTTGAGATATTCGACGAGGTCTGCGGCAACCGCCTTACCTATAATTACATGAGGATCGGAGGGGTCCAGTTCGACCTTCCGAAGGGCGCGGACGAAAAGATAAAGAAGTTCCTCGGCTATATGCGCCAGAGGACCGATGAGCTAGAGGGCCTCTTCACGAAGAACGCGATATTCCTCGCCAGGACCAAGGGCATCGGCGTCCTGACGAAGGAGACGGCGATAAACTACAGCGTGACCGGCCCGAACCTCCGCGGCTCGGGCGTAAAATGGGACTTGCGGAAGGACGAGCCGTATCTTGTCTACGATAAATTTAATTTCGATATCCCGACCGGCAATAACGGCGACGCGTGGGATAGGTATAAGGTAAGGATCGAGGAGATACGGCAGAGTCTAAGGATCATAGAGCAGGCGATAGGCGGCCTCCCCGAAGGAGACCCGACCGTAAAGGTGGGCCGCATCATAAGGCCCGCGCCGGGCGAGGCGTATCTCAGGACAGAGAACCCGCGCGGCGAATTAGGGTTTTATATAGTAAGCGACGGCTCGCCTTATCCTTACAGGGTAAAGATAAGAGCGCCTTCGTTCTCGAACCTCGCGGTCCTTACGCCGCTGGCCAAGGGCGTCAAGATAGCGGACCTGATCTGCATCTTAGGAAGTCTGGATATAGTGATGGGAGAGATAGACAGGTAATGGTATCGGTCCTGACTTTTATAATAATGATAGTCGTCGGAGCGGTGATCCTCGGATTTATCGCGGTCTCGGCGATGTTCCTTATCTGGTGGGAGCGCAAGGTATCGGCGCACATGCAGACAAGGTACGGCCCTATGCGGGTGGGGTGGCACGGCGTCTTTCAGTCGGTGGCCGACGTCATAAAATTACTGCTGAAGGAAGATATAGTGCCGGCCGGCGTGGACAGGTGGATCTGGTGGTTCGCCCCTTTCTTCGCGGTCGTGCCGTCGGTGATGGTCTTCGTATGTATCCCGTTCGGAGAGATGTTCGGAATAGACCTGATACCGGCGGACCTGAACGTCGGCATCCTGTATATAATCGCGATAACCTCTGTCTGCACGCTGGGGATATTCATGGCCGGCTGGGGCTCGAACAATAAATATTCGCTTTTAGGCGCGATGAGGTCGGCCGCGCAGATAATAAGTTATGAGATACCTCTGGTCCTCTCTATAATAACCGTCGTGATGTTCGCGGGCACGCTGTCTATGCAAAAGATAGTCGAAGGGCAGAAGGAGATGTGGTTCATCTTCCGGCCGAACCTCGCTATCGCGTTCGTGATATACCTGATATCGGCCGTTGCCGAGACAAACCGCGTGCCGTTCGATATCCCGGAGGCCGAGTCCGAGCTCGTCGCCGGATTCCATACCGAATACTCGGGGATGAAATTCGCGATGTTCTTCCTCGGCGAATACACGAACCTGTTTATCGTCTCGGCGATAGCGGCAACACTCTTTCTTGGCGGGTGGCAGGGGCCGCTGCTTCCGCCGGTAATATGGTTCCTGATAAAGACATACGGCATCATCACCGTAATTATGTGGTTCAGGTGGACGTTCCCAAGGATAAGGGTCGACCAGTTAATGGGATTCACGTGGAAGGTGCTTACGCCGATATCGTTCGCGAACCTGGCTTTCGCGGGATGGGTGCTCCTTAAATGATAAGATACTTCATAAATATAATAACCGGCGCATGGAGCCTTATAATAGGCCTCATGGTCACGCTTAAGAATACCTTGAGGCGCGCCGTCACCATCCAGTACCCCACGCAGAAACTTCCGATGACCGAGAGGTTCAGGGGGCTGGTGGACTTGCGCGTTGAGAAATGCATAAAATGCTACCAGTGCGTCAAGATATGCCCTACCGGCTGCCTGGCGATCACGCACAGCGAGACGCCGGAAAAGAAAAAAGAGCTCGTGACCTTTAAATATAACATGGAGCTCTGCTGTTTTTGCGGGTTCTGCGACCAGGTCTGTCCGACACAGGCGATATATATGAGCAAGATATACGAGATCGCCACCTATGGCCACGAAAAATTGCATATAGACTTATTAAATCCGGAGAAATACCGTGAATGGCTTAATCCAACTGTTAAATGACGTCTTGAACAACTTCGGCATGCCGAAGGACTTCATAATAATGGCGTCTTTTTATTTTATCGCGGCGCTGACGTGCCTCTTCGCTTTCATGGTAGTGACAAGCCGCGATATCTTCCATTGCGCGGTATTCCTGGCCGCTACCCTATTCGGCGTGGCCTGTGTCTATTTATTCCTTAACGCGGAATTCCTGGCCGTCGTGCAGGTATTGATCTATGTAGGCGCTATAGTCACATTGTTCATATTCGCGATAATGCTGACTACAAAGATACATGACAAGGCCATAAGGCAGGTCAACCGCCAGGTGCTGGTAGGCGGAGCCGTCGCGCTGGCCTTCTTATATTCCCTTATAGCCATAATAAACCAGGATCCGTGGAAGGCAGGAGCCGGGGCGGATAAGGGCTACCTCGGGCTGGACGAACTCGGCAGGTCTCTTATGTCGACGTACGCCCTGCCCTTTGAGGTGATATCGCTTATATTGCTCGCGGCGCTAGTCGGCGCGATCGTCATCGGAAGGACATATAAAGAATGATACCGCAAAGCCATTTTCTGATATTGGGGGCGGTGCTTTTTACTATAGGCATATACGGCGCCCTGACCCGCAGGACCGCGATCGGCATCCTCATGTCAATAGAGCTTATATTGAACGCGGCAAATATCAACCTCATCGCGTTCAACAGGTTCCTCGGCAGCCCGGATGGGCTCGGGCAGATATTCGCGCTATTCGTCATCGCGATAGCGGCCGCATCCGCGGTAGTGGGATTGGTCCTGGTCATCGCTATCTACAGGAACTCAAAGACCATATTTATGGATAAGATAAACCTGATGAAATGGTAAAATACGCGCACTTAATACCGCTGTTCCCGTTTTTGGCATTCGCCGTAAATATCCTCTTGGGGCGGAAGCTGAAGAGAGCCAGCGCGGCAGTCTCTATCGCCGCCTCGGGCATATCCCTCTTTCTCGCGGCCCTGACCTTTTTGGGCAACTTAAATGGCGAGGGCTCATATGTCATCGCGAAATGGCTTTCATTCTCCGCCGAAGG
>JAGUXU010000045.1 GCA_020061685.1 Candidatus Omnitrophota bacterium | reverse complement strand
TGTCACTGATATGCGCCTTCCTATATTATACGCTTTTTCTTACCCGGACCGTGTCAAGTCGTCCCTTCCGTCCCTGGATTTTGTCCGGCTCGGTAAATTCACCTTCGCGAAACCCGATATGAGGAAATTCCCGTGCCTCGCGATGTCGTATGAGGCGGCGCGCAAGGGCGGCTCGCACCCGGTAGTATTGAACGCGGCGAACGAGGAGGCAGTCCTGGCGTTTTTAGAGAACGGGATAAAATTCACGCGCATCCCGGCGATAATAGAAAAAGTGCTCTCGCTTCATAAGGGAAAAGCGGATCCTTCCCTCAATGAGATAATTACGATCGACAATTGGGCAAGACAACAGGCAAGGAGGTTAATAGTCTAAATGGAATGGATCGTCGTAGTGATCGTCTTTTCGGCTCTAATATTCGTGCATGAGTTCGGCCATTTTGTTATGGCCCTGCGTTCAGGCATAAAAGTCGAGGTATTCTCTTTAGGTATGGGGCCAAAGGTCGTCTCGATAGTAAAGAACGGTATCGAATACCGCATCTCGGCGATACCCATAGGCGGGTATGTGAAGATGGCGGGTGAGGACCCGTCCGAGAAGAGAGAAGGCAAGCCGTGGGAATTCCTCTCGGCGTCCATCGGAAACAGGTTCAGGGTAGGTATAGCGGGTTCACTCGTAAATTACGTATTCGGCCTTATCCTCTTTATCGCGGTATTTCTTGTGGGATACCCTGTTACCACGACGGTAGAGTCCGTATTGGATAAATATCCCGCCAAAGAGGCGGGTATACAGGGAGGCGACAGGATAATCGCCATAGACGGCACGCCGGTGCGCAACCTGATGATGGCGATGGATATGATAAAGAGCAGGACCGAAGGCACCGTAAAGCTTACGATCAAACGGCAGGATTCAAGCATGGATATGGAGTTTAAGCCGGTCGTCGAAGAGGGACTGGATATATTCGGCAATAAGGCGAAGGTCGCCAAGATAGGCATTACGTTCTCCAACAAGCCCGTATATAAAAAGTTCGGGATAGGCGAATCGGTGGCGCTCGCACTCAACGAGACCTTCTGGACGACGAAATTCACATACCGGACGATATGGTCGATGTTCGCCGGCAGGGTCAAGGTCAAGGAGGTCGCGGGGCCGACCGGGATAATCGTGATAACCGCGGCCGCCGCGAAGGCGGGGCTCTCCATGCTTCTTTATATAACGGCGCTTATAAGCGTAAGTTTGGCGATATTCAACCTGCTGCCTTTTCCTCCGCTCGACGGGGGGTTGGTCTTATTCCTGGCGATAGAGAAACTGCGCGGGAAGCCCTTAAGTTTCAAGACGCAGGAGAGGATAATGCGCGCCGGCTGGACACTTATCATAATATTCCTGCTCTTCGTCACTTATAATGACTTTTTCAGGTTCATATTGAAGAGATGAAGATAACAAGACGAAAGACACGGACGGTAAATTTAGGCGGGGTAAAGGTAGGAAGCGGCTATCCGGTTTCTATCCAATCCATGACCAAGACCGATACAATGGACGTTGCCGCGACCATCGCCCAGATAAAACGGCTCGAGAATGCCGGCTGCGAGATAGTCCGCACAGCGGTAAAGGACGCCGCCTGCTGTAAGGCGCTCGCCAGGATAATAAAGAAGATAAATATCCCGCTTGAGGCGGATATCCACTTTGATTACCGGCTCGCCTTAAAGGCGATGGAGGCCGGAGTTGACGGGATAAGGTTAAATCCCGGGAACATATGCAAGGAAGACGAGGTCAAGAAGGTCGTCAAAGCGGCAGCGAGGCGGCATATCCCCATCCGCGTAGGCGTAAATTCAGGGTCCGTGAAGATACCGAGGGGCGGGATATCAAACGAGGAACTTCCTTCGCTTATGGCAGAGGCGGCGCTGGACTACATAAAGATAATAGAAAAACTCGGTTTTTACGATATAATGGTATCGCTTAAGGCATCCGATGTATTACAGACGATAGACGCGTATCGCCTTATGGCCAAGAGGTGCGATTACCCGTTCCATCTGGGTGTCACAGCCGCGGGGCCTGAACTTTCAGGGACGGTAAAATCCGCGCTCGGCATAGGCATACTGCTTGCGGAGGGAATAGGGGATACGATAAGGGTATCGCTTACAGGCGACCCGGTAGATGAAGTCATCGTCGGAAAACATATAATACAGGGCTTGGGCCTTCGCAGGTTCGGGCCTGAGGTCATCTCGTGCCCGACGTGCGGCAGGACAGAAGTGGATATAATCGGCATCGCCAATAGAGTGGAAGAGGCGCTCGGCAGGATAAGGGACGAGAAGGGCAAACTCTCAGGCATGCGTGTGGCTGTGATGGGCTGTGTCGTAAACGGGCCGGGCGAGGCAAGGGAAGCCGACCTCGGCATCGCGGCGGGAAAGGGCAGCGGATTTCTCTTTATTAAAGGCAAGCCCGCGCGTAAAATAAAAGAGAGCGAATTCGTCAGCGCGATCATATCAGAGATAAATAAAACATTGGAACGTAAAGCGTAAAGCGAAAAATGCAAAATGAAAATGTAAAATTTAAAATGGATTTGAAAGAAAGAAGCTATAAATATTCTCTGGCCATTATAGCTTTTATCGACAAATTATCTAATAATATATCAACACAAATCATAGCAAAACAGCTTTTGAGGTCAGCTACTTCCATAGGCGCTAATATTATTGAAGCGCAAGCAAGCCCATCAAGAAGGGACTTCACGAATTTCTTTAATTATTCATTGAAATCCGCTAATGAGAGTAAATATTGGCTCGAGTTATTAAAAGACTCAGGAAAGGTAGATAAGGGTATAGTAGAGCCATTGCTCCAGGAAACAAAGGAAATCGCCAATATTTTGGGTTCAAGCATATTAACTTTAAAGGGTAGAAGGAAATTTTAAATTTTGAACTTTAATTTTACGCTTTGCGCTTTACACTTTACACTAACATAAGGACAAACTAGCATATGCGTTGGACGCAGGCGTTAATACCTACACTTAAAGAAGACCCGGCAGAGGCGGAGATACTAAGCCATAAGCTTATGATCCGCGCGGGCCTGATACGCAAGCTATTCGCAGGCGCATACACCTACCTTCCCCTCGGTTGGCGTGTGATCAACAAAGTCGAGAATATTATCCGCGAGGAGATGGACGCCAAAGGAGCACAGGAGGTCCTGATGCCCGCGCTCCAGCCCTCGGAATTATGGAGGGAGTCCGGCCGCTACGGCGACCTCGGACAGGACATGATTAAATTCACGGACCGCCACGGCAAAGAGGTGGTGATGGGCCCGACCCACGAGGAGATAATAACAGACCTCGTCCGCGGCACTGTCAGGTCCTATAAAGCGCTTCCTATTATCCTATACCAGATACAGGCCAAGTTCCGCGACGAGATACGCCCGCGCTCGGGTGTCCTTCGCTCGCGCGAATTCATAATGAAGGACGCCTACTCTTTCGACCGTGACACGAAAGGCCTCGACGAGAATTACAAGAAGATGTATGAGGCCTATTGCAATATATTC
>JAGUXU010000072.1 GCA_020061685.1 Candidatus Omnitrophota bacterium | reverse complement strand
TATTGGGGATCGTGGCTGCGATCCACGAGTCAGTCACCGAAGAGCCTGATCTTGGATTGGGCGTATTAGCTATTATGGACATTTCAGACGCTAAAGCGTCTATGATGGATGAAAAAGTCGTCTATGCCAGTATAGCCGGTTTTTTCCTTGTATGGCTTATCTGGGCGGTCGTCTTCTACAGGTCGAGCAAGAAACTTAAGCCAAAGACTTTCATCGAAAAACAATGCCGTCTCCTTTTCAGGGGAAGCGTCCTTGAATTGCTCGTTGCCGTGCCGACCCATATTCTCGCGAGGAGCAGGGATTATTGCTGCGCGGGATTCTCGACTTTTATAGGCATCGCGTTGGGCATCTCGGTAATGTTCCTTTCTTTCGGCCCCGGCGTCTTCTTCCTGTATCTGGATAGGTGGAAGAAGCTGCATCCTGACCGGACATAAAGGGGGCAAAAATGAGATTTATTTTATTAGCGGTTTTTGTTATGATGTCCTCGGTAGCAAGCGGAGCCGAAATGATAAAACTTCCACAGCCTAAATACGACAGTCAGTTCTCGATCGAGAAGACCCTTCTTGAGAGAAGATCTGTCCGCAACTATAAGGACGAGGCGTTGACTTTGGCCGAAGTCTCGCAATTACTCTGGGCGGCGCAGGGGATCACGGACAAGGCGAACGGCTTAAGGACAGCGCCCTCGGCGGGTGCTCTTTATCCGCTTGAGACCTATCTTGTCGCCGGGAAAGTCACGGGCTTGCCTTCCGGCCTCTATAAATATAAACCACGCGGCCACGAACTTGAGAAGATAGCCGACGGCGATAAAAGGGCAGAACTCTCAAAAGCCGCTCTTGGGCAATCCTCTGTTAAGGAAGCTCCTGTCGTCATCGCGCTTTCTGCGGTTTATGCGAGGATAACAGGAAAATACGGGGACAGAGGAATAAGATACACGGATATGGAAACCGGCCATGTCGGAGAGAATGTCGCGCTTCAGGCGGTCGCCTTAGGGCTCGGGACGGTAATGGTCGGCGCCTTTAATGACGATGCCGTAAAGAAAGTTCTCGGCTTGCCCGCAGAAGAAGAGCCGTTATATTTAATACCCGTCGGCAAAAAGTAAAGGAATAATATGGACAAGGTTACCCTTATCGGCACAGTTGCCGCGATACTCACGACTATATCGTTCTTTCCGCAGGTCTATAAGATATACAGGACGAAGCACGTGCATGACCTCTCGCTTCCGATGTACATCATCTTCTCGACGGGGGTCTTCCTGTGGTTTGTTTACG
Organism: Candidatus Omnitrophota bacterium; assembly: GCA_020061685.1. Lineage (GTDB taxonomy): Bacteria > Omnitrophota > Gorgyraeia > Pluralincolimonadales > Pluralincolimonadaceae > JAGUXU01. The sequence goes on along the minus strand of JAGUXU010000072.1, from coordinate 3,159 downwards.
GGCTCACGATCAGGAGTATGCCTGTGATACTTGCCAACGGCATAACTTTCGTTTCGTGCCTGTATATTCTGGCGATGATAATTAAATATAAATAAGAATGGATTCCCGCTTTCGCGGGAATGACAGTAAGATGGATGCAAAAGACTTCGAAAATTTAGTCGCTGATGCCGTCGAGAGCCTGCCCGAGGAATTCAAGCGCAAACTTGAGAATATAGATATCGTCATCGAGGAAGAGCCGACTCTCGATCAGGTGCGGTTGGCGCGCGTGCCGAAGAGCGTATTCCTGATGGGGCTGTATCAGGGCGTGCCGTTCTCCAAGAGGACGCATTTTTACGGAAACGTCCTGCCCGATAAGATAACGATATTCAGGAACAATATAGAAAGGGCCTGCCGCACCGACGAAGAGATAAAAGAGACTGTCAGGCGCACAGTCATCCACGAGTTCGCGCATTATTTCGGCATCTCTGACGAGCATATGAAAAGGTCCGGCACATATTAACGGCAAGGTCCTTCCTTGACCATTCCCCTTGATAATGGTAAACTTTTATATCTAATAAAAAGGAGGCAGGCGATGAGGAAAATAGCGGTATTTTTTGTCGTTTTATTTTTGGCAAATGTAGTCTCAGCCGCCGATACTCAACAGCAGAGCGCCACCGAGTCGGTCCTTTTAAAGGTGCGGGTCGCGACAGACGTCGCGCTGGACAAGATGGATGCCAGTTTGGCCGCCGCGGCGAGAGAGCTTTCAAATACCGGATTGGCGAGCCGTGATGCGAGGATAATCCTGCGCAAGCTGTGCAAAGACAATAAATACGCGATAGACTGCGCCACGGTAGACCTCAAAGGGAAGATGGTCCTTGTCGAGCCGGACGAATACAAGAAATTCGAGGGTTCGGATATCAGCAAGCAGGAACAGGTCAGGCGAATACGCTGGACAAAAAGGCCCGTTTTAAGCAAGGTCTTCAAGTCGGTGGAAGGCATTAATGCCGTTGACTTTGAATATCCGGTCTTCTCTTCTAAGGGTAAATTCATCGGCTCTGTCAGCATCCTCTTTAAGGCCGAAGCGTTACTCAGCGACATGGTCCTGCCCGCCATCATGGGTGTCAATGTCGATGTATGGGCGATGCAGAAGGACGGCATCATCATTTACGACCAGGATAATAAACAGATAGGCAAGAACATATTTACGGACGAACTTTACAAGCCGTTCCCGACGGTCATCAACTTCTGCAGGAGGGTCGCGGCGCTAAAGAGCGGCGCGGACAGCTATGAATTTTATGAGAGAGGCACGAAGAACTTGGTGACTAAAAAAGCGCATTGGGCGACGGCAAACGTCGCCGACATGGAATGGCGCATCGTGGCCCTGACTGTAGCAGGCATAAAAGAGGAGAAGAAATGAGAAGACTCGGGCTGGTTATTTTTATCATTATGAGCGTAGCCGCGTTCAGCGCCGCGCCTTCCTATTCTATTGAACGCCAGATGAAGGTCATCCATGGCGAGGTATCCTCGGTTGACTGGGTGGGCGGGATACTCGTCGTAAAATGGCTTGAGGAGGAATTTGACGCTTATCAGGAGATAACCTTTATGGTCCCCGACATGTTTAAGATAAACAAGGGCGCGGGCACTATAGGGCTTTCAGAACTTGAGATAGGCGACGCCCTGATAGTCCATTATTATGAGAACCCGGACGGCTCTACGGAACTGATAAGCATAACCGATACCGCGCCTTTAGGCGGCGCATATTGAAGATAAGGAGAAGATGATGTCGCGCGCGGTCTTATCATTTATCTTGATCCCGGCGATCGCGGTAATTTTTTGCGCGGACATACAAGCTGCCCCGAAGAAACTGGTGAAGATAACCGAGCAGGATGCCGGCACCACGGTGGAGATGCGCGCCGGCGAATTATTGGAAGTGACGCTGAAGGGCAACCCCACGACAGGGTATATGTGGGATGTGGCATCCGTGGACCCGAATATCCTGATGCCGGTCGACCAATTGGAATTTCAGGCCGACAGCAAGGCCATAGGGGCACCCGGCAAGTTGACGCTTCGTTTTGAGGCCAAGCACGCCGGAGAGACTTCCCTCAAACTTATCTATCATCGCCCATGGGAAAAGGACACCAAGCCGATAGATACCTTCAAGGTGACCGTAGTGATCAGGGATAAATAGGCAAGGAGGGATGGAGATGAAAAATTTAGTTTTAACCGGTCTGGTCGTTTTGGCGGCGATAATCATCATCTTCTCGTTTTTCGCGCCGTGGGCAAAACTGAGCGCTTCCGTGACAAAGGTATCAAAAGAACTGACAGATAAGGCAGGGAAGGCCGCGGGCGGGACTTTCGGAGAAAGGTTCACGAGGGAACTGTCGCGGGTAACCGACGCTATAGGCAAGGTCGGCGGGGATATACAGATAAAGACGTCTATCAGCGGATATGACATCCCGTCAATGGTGAATAAGAAGTCGTCAAAGGTCGCCATCTCACTCGTCCAGGGCTTGATGAAGGACGCTAAGGACATCGACAAGAAAGCCGCGCTTGTCTTTCTTCTGCCTATCTTCGCGGTCGTCTGCGCCGTGCTCGCCGTTATGGGACTAAAGAATAAATTGTCCGTCATATTGATGCTGATAATAAGCGGCGCCATATCCTTAGGAGGGCTTTACAGGTTAAAGACGCTGGACCTCGCAAGCCTGCCTGTCGATATAACGATAGAGAGCGGCCTCTGGAATACGATGTACGCGTACCTGTTCATCTTCATCATAGGCATAATCTGGGTCGTAACTGATAAGAAGCAGGCAAGCGGCAAATAAATTGGACAAGTTCTGCGTAAGTCCCTCGAAAGAGCAATTGTTGCTGGCCAAGATGCTCCGCCTCGGCATCAAGGAGAGCGATATCGCGGAGTCCTTTATAAGGTCGGGCGGGCACGGCGGGCAGAACGTAAATAAGGTCGCGACGTGCGTATATTTAAAGCACATCCCGACGGGAATAGAAGTAAAGTGCAGCCGCGAGCGCTCGCAGGCCTTGAATAGGTTCCTGGCGCGCCGTATACTTGTGGATAAGATAGAAGAGATGGTATTGGGCAGGGCCTCTGAGGCGCGTCAGAAGATAGAGAAGATACGCCGGCAGAAACGCAAGAGGTCAAAGAGGGCGAAGGAAAAGATGCTCGCC
>JAGUXU010000120.1 GCA_020061685.1 Candidatus Omnitrophota bacterium | reverse complement strand
CGTTGACATTTAATGCCTATGTGCTATTATCTTAAAACATGAGGGTCGCAACCGGCAGGATATGCGGGAGAAAAGGTTTTACGCTTATCGAGATGACGATAGTCCTCGTCATCATCCTCGCTTTCCTTGCGATGAGCGTGCCTTTCTTCGCTAATTTCTCTTCCTCAACCGGCGTCAATACCGCTACGCGCGAGGTCTCGACCCTGCTTAGGACGGCGCGCAGCTATGCGATTACTCTAAACAGAAATATCCAGGCCGTCTTTGATACGACGACGGTCCCGAACAGATTTTGGATATATGATCCCACTCCGCCGGCACCCGATACCGAGCATATGATCGGTAAGGGTCTTGTGCTTCCTACCGGCGTGACTTTTGACGCGCCCGTGACGGTGACTTTTACTTCAACGGGGGGCGTAACCGGCGGTGCCGACGTCACTATTACGGTCGGGAACGCCAAGGGGAAGACCAAGGCGATAAAAGTTTACTACGTGACGGGGATGGTGGAGATCCAGTAGGCGTGCAAGATCCCTCGGCCTGTCGGCCTCGGGATGATTGCGGCATGAAAGTTGCGGCAATCAAGATCTCTCGGCCTTTGGCCTCGAGATCAAGAAAAATCCTGGCGGATTTTTCTTGACAACGTTTTTTACCTAAGTTATATTGAAGTTCGCTTATGGAAAGATATCCCACACAGAATATCCGGAACATAATCTTTGTCTCCCATTCTGGCGCAGGGAAGACCTCGCTGATCGAAGCTCTTCTCTTCAACGCGAAGATGACTACCCGCCTAGGCAAGATCGCCGAAGGAAATACCCACTCGGATTATAACAGCGATGAGATAGACAGGAAGATCTCCATCAGTTCAAAGCTTCTTCATGCCGTCTGGAAGAACACGAGGATCCACCTTCTGGATACGCCCGGATACGCGGATTTTGTCGGCGAGGTCATTGCGCCACTCCGCGCCGCGGACGCGGCCGTCCTGATAATAGAAGCGGTCCACGGGATAGAGGTGGGCACCGAGCGCGTCTGGGAATTTCTGGAGGCAAGAGGCCTTCCGCGGCTTATCTTCATAAATAAACTCGATAAAGAAAATTCCAGTTTTGAAAATACCTTAAATTCTGTCCGCGAGAGGTTCGGAAGGCAATGCGTGGCGCTTGAGTATCCTCTCGGCGAGCAGGCATCGTTTAAAAGCGTCGCGAATATATTATCCAGGGACGAGCTGGCTAAACTCGCGGAGCCCGATAAATCGAAGGCAGAGAAATTAAGGGAAGAACTGCTTGATGCTGTCGTCGAGACCGACGACGCCCTGACCGAGAAGTATCTTGAGGGCAAAGAATTAACCGCCGATGAGATAACAAAGGCGTTGAAATCTGCCTGCGTAAACGGCAAGATCATCCCTGTATTCTGCGGCTCAGCGCTCCAGAATATCTCAATAGCGCAGTTATTGGACGCGATCGTAGACCTGTTACCGTCACCGGCGGAACGTCCGGCCGCGGAAGGCATACACCCAAAGACAAAGGAGCCGCAAAAGAGAAATCCCGTAGATACCGAACCGTTCTCGGCTTTTATTTATAAAGACCTCTTTGATCCTTATGTAGGGCACCTGACGCTCTTCAGGGTCTTTTCAGGCACTATAGATTCGAATACGGGTTTTAACAATTCGACGAGGGACCTTAAAGAGAGGATAGGCCAGCTATATGTCTTGCAGGGCAAGGAGCAGATCCCCGTGCAGAAGGCCGGCGCCGGCGATATAGTGGCTGTCGCGAAACTCAAGGACTCGCATACGAACGACACCATCTGCGACGAGAAACAACCCATCCTCTTTGAGCCCAATGCCTTTCCTGAGCCGGCCATCTCGAGCTCGGTAAAGCCCAAGACCCGCCAGGATGAAGAGAAGATAATGGCGGCGTTACACCGCCTTACCGCGGAGGACCCGACTTTCAAGATCAGCCGCGACGAGCAGACGCATGAGCTTGTCGTATCGGGTATGGGCGACCTGCATCTTGATGTCATGATAGACAGGATGAGGAAACGTTTCGGCGTCGATGTGGAAGTGGGCACTCCCAAGGTCCCGTATAAAGAGACCATCAAGAAAATGGTCAAGGTCCAGGGCAAGTTCAAGAGACAGTCCGGCGGGCGCGGCCAATACGGCGACTGCTGGCTGGAACTCGAGCCCCTCCCGCACGGGAAACAATTCGAGTTTGTGGATAAGGTCGTCGGCGGAGCGATACCAAGGCAGTATATACCCTCGGTCGAAAAGGGAGTCAAGGAAGCGATGAACAAGGGTTTTCTCGCGGGGTATCCCGTCGTCGACATAAGGGTCACCTTATACGACGGCTCTTTCCATGAGGTAGACTCCTCGGATATGGCCTTCCAGATAGCCGGTTCCATGGCCTTTAAGAGCGGCCAGGAACAGGCCAGCCCGGTCCTGCTCGAACCTATTATGAGCGTAGAGATAATCGTGCCGAACGAGTATCTCGGTCAGATCACCGGCGATATAAATTCCCGCCGAGGGAGGATAATGGGCATAGAAGGCAGGGGTAAGCAGGAGTACGTCAAAGCCACTATCCCCTTGTCCGAGATGTTCAAATACGCTACCGAACTGCGTTCGATGACAGGCGGCCGCGGCTCATATTCCATGAAGTTCGACCACTACGACGAGGTCCCTGCCAAGATAACGCAGATCATAGTCTCGCAGACCAAGAAGGCCACCGAAGAAGTCCACGCGCATAATCACGAACACCACAAGTAAGCCGTTATTCCATCCAAAATTGCCTTTACACCCATACCCTAAAATGGTATAATTTTACTCTCAAAATGGAGGTTTTCAGGAGATGTCCGGACATTCAAAATGGAAAACACAAAAGAACAAAAAAGCCGCAGCTGACGCGGTAAAAGGCAGGCTGTTTACCAAAGCGACCAAAGAGATCACCGTTGCCGCGAAGGACGGGGGCGGCGACCCAAGCGTGAACCCGAGGCTTCGCCTTGCCTTGGCAAAGGCCAAAGAGGTGAACATGCCCAAGGATAACGTAGAAAAGGCGATAAAGAAGGGCACCGGCGAACTTCCCGGTGTCATCTATGAGACGATCTATTATGAGATCTACGGGCCGGGCGGCGTCGCTATAATGGTTGAGGCGCTGACCGATAACAAGAACAGGGCCTCGGCCGAGATAAAGAACATCCTCTCGCGCAAGGGCGGCAATATGGCCGGTTCAGGCTCTGTCGCGCGTTTTTTCCATAAGAAGGGGTTCATAACCATCGAGAAGTCCAAGATAGACGAGGACAAGCTTATGGACATAGTCCTCAACGCGGGCGCCGAAGACATGAAGACCGAAGATAATGTCTATGAGATAACGACAGACCCCAAGGATTTCGAGAAGGTAAAAAAGGCGCTCGACGATAACAAGGTCGAATGCCAGTTGGCCGAGGTGACGATGCTCCCGACGATGACTGTAAAGGTCACCGGCGTCCCCGCGAAACAGGTCCTGGCGCTCGTCGAGGCGTTGGAAGAATACGAAGATGTCCAGAACGTCTATGCGAATTTCGATATACCGGATGAGATATTAGAGCAGGCGAAGGGGTAGATGAGGATACTGGGCATTGACCCGGGGTTAGGTATTACAGGTTACGGCCTGATAGAAGTGAAATCCCAGAGTTTTAAATTATTGGAAGCCGGCGTCATCAGGACCTCGGGCAAAGAAGACTTAGAGACAAGAATAAACAAGATCTACGAAGGCGTAAAAGGGCTGATAGAAGAGTTCAGGCCGCAGGCCCTTGTCCTTGAGAAGCTATATTCTCATTACAAACACCCCACGACCGCCATATTGATGGGGCATGCCCGCGGCGCGATATGCCTTTTGGCGAAACAATGCGGGGTCGACCTCGTAGGATATTCGGCCACGCGCGTGAAGAAAGCGGTCACGGGGGCCGGGCACGCGAGCAAATATCAGATGCAGCGGATGATGCAGGATTTCTTTAAACTTAAGGCGGTTCCCGAGCCGCCGGATATCTCCGACGCGTTGGCGCTCGCGGTCGCGCACGCTTATATATCCCGGAAAGAAGGGATGGCGGATCAAAGATGATCTCCCATATTCGCGGAAAGATAGCCAAGCGCAAGAATTCGTCGATAATCATAGACGTGGACGGCGGAGTCTCTTATGAGGTATTGATCCCCGGATGCGTCATGAAAGCCCTCGATAAAAATGTCAATGCCGACGGAATGATAAAGCTTATAACCTATCATTACCATCATACCGATCCCGCGCGCAGCATACCCATCCTTATAGGATTCTTAAACGAGATAGAGAAAGAATTTTTCGAGAGATTTATAACCGTCTCAGGCATAGGGCCGAAGGCGGCGGTCAGGGCCCTGAATGCCTCGATACCGCAAATAGTCAAGGCGATCGCGGACGGCGACTTGAGCACTCTTAAATCGCTGCCCGGGATCGGGGAGCAGAGGGCCAAGGAGATAGTCGCGAAATTGCAGAATAAGGTAGGCAAGTTCGGGCTCATCCAGGAATACAGCGCCGAGATATCCATAGAGAAAGCGCCGGATTTCATGGAGGAAGCGATGGACGTGCTTCTGCAGCTGCAGTATAAGAAGCCCGAGGCAAAGGATATGATACAGAAGGCGCTCGAGCGCTCGCCGGGCATAAAGACCGCTGAAGACCTTTTAAACGAAGTCTATAAGCAAAAGAAGAGTTCAAGATGAGCCCCGATAAGACAAAGAAAGAAGAAGCGTTGCGGGAGAAACTTGTATTCACTCAGGAGACAGAGGAAGACGTAATATTAAATCTTTCTCTGAGGCCGTCTAAGGTATCCGATTTCGTGGGACAGAAGGCGGTCGTGGATAATCTGCTCATCTCTATAGCCGCCGCGAAAAGGAGAAAAGAACCCTTAGAGCATATTTTATTCTCAGGCCCGCCAGGCCTCGGGAAGACGACGCTGGCGCACATAATAGCCAATGAGATGGGGACGAAGATAACCGCGACCTCGGGCCCGGCCATAGCTAAGGCCGGAGATCTGATAGGCATACTTACGAATTTGGGTGAGGGCGATATACTGTTCATAGACGAGATACACCGCCTCTCGAAAGTCGTCGAGGAATTCCTGTATCCCGCGATGGAGAACTTTCAGATAGATTTCGTGATAGACAAAGGGCCGTACGCCAAGACGATAAAATTCAATCTGAAGCCCTTTACGCTGATAGGGGCGACCACCCGCTCCGGCCTTTTGAGCGCCCCGATGCGCGGAAGGTTCGGGATGTCTTACAGCATGGATTTTTATTCTCCGGAGGACCTGGTTCAGATAGTCAAGCGTTCGGCAAAGATCCTCAAGATAGAGCTGGATAAAGAGGCGGCCCTTGAGATCGCCTGCCGCGCCCGCGGCACGCCGCGTGTGGCCAACAGGCTATTGCGCCGCGTAAGGGATTACGCGCAGGTGAAGGGCGACGGCAAGATCACGAAGGAGACGGTAGAAAGATCCCTGGCTATGCTGGGGATCGACGGGAAGGGGCTTGATGCCCTCGACAGAAAAGTGATGAAGGCGATACTGGAGACATATAGCGGCGGCCCGGTCGGGATAGAATCGCTCGCGGCGACATTAAACGAGGAACCGGATACCATCGCTGATGTGGTAGAGCCGTTCCTCTTAAAGATAGGTTTCCTGAAACGCACGCCGCGCGGCAGGGAAGCAGCGAAAGCGGCATACGAGCATTTTAAGTTATCGCACAGGAAAGAAACTCAAAAAGAACTTTTTTGATCATATATAAAGATAGAATGCGAAGATATATCTGTTATTTGACAATTTGTGCCGCGGCGGCTGTTTTTTTTATGTCCGCCGCTTTCCCCGAAGCCCCGGTGCTTGTCCGTGTCGCCGTGGCCAAGGACGTACCTTCCGCGAAGGTCTTTATCGCCGGCAGTTATAAGATAATCAACGCTATAACGAAAGAAACGCTCTCGGAAGGAAGATATTTGCGCAGCTGCCTGCTGACGGCCACGGATACGGGATTCAGGCTCGGCGAGGCGGGGCTCAATGCCAATGCCCTGGAGATAGAATCCGTCGGCGGGGCAAGGATCTATATAAACGACCGTATCTTCAGAGGCGAGATCAGGGTACTGAAATCCAATAAGGGCCTGGTCGCGGTAAATACGGTCGAGCTGGAGGAATATCTTTACGGCGTAGTTCGTAATGAGGTCTCGACGTGGTGGCCGATGGAGGCGATAAAGGCGCAGGTCATCGCGGCGCGGACATACGTCCTTTATCAGATCAAGGAATCAAGGGGAAAAGATTACGATGTGACGGCCGATGTCAGCTCCCAGGTCTACGGCGGGATATTCTCGGAAAAATGGAGGACTAATAGGGCCGTCGACCTTACGAAGGGGAAGGTCCTCGTCTATAACGGCGCGATATTTCCAGCATATTTCCACGCCACCTGCGGCGGGGCGACATTCAGCGCCGCAAACCTCTGGAACATAGACCTGCCGCCGCTGCGAGGCGTCAAATGCGGCTGGTGCAAGAAATCCCCGCACTATTCATGGGAGAAATGGGTACTTCTTAAAGATGCGAGAGCAAGACTTGAAAATGCGGGATACGCGGTAGGCGATATAGAGGGGTTTGAGGTAATAAAGAAAGACCCGTCGGGCCGCATCCTGGAGATCGAGGTCAAGGGCAGCCAGGATACCGTTGATATGCTGGGCAAGGATTTCAGGTTGATAATAGGCGCGGACATATTACGAAGCACAAATTTCAAGGCGACGGTCATAGGGGATTATATCGTATTCGAAGGAGCGGGCTGGGGGCACGGAGTGGGGATGTGCCAATGGGGCGCCTATTATATGTCGCGCGCCGGAAAGAAAGCGGATGAGATCCTCTCTTTTTATTATCCGGGCTCAAAGGTTGTGGATTACAAATAAGCGTAAAGTGTAAAGCGAAAAATGTAAAATTAAAACGCAAAATTTTAAATTTTACACTTTAATTTTGCGCTTTGCATTTTGAGTTTTTCATTCGAAAGGTATTTATGAGGTTAGCCGAATTTAGTTACGATTTACCGGCGGAACTGATCGCCCAGTATCCCTGCGAGAGGCGCGACGGTTCGCGCCTTATGGTCGTAAAGAAGATAGCCAAGGCGATCGAACACAGGGACTTCCGCGATATCGCGGAGTATCTGGGCGCCGGCGACTGCCTGGTGGTAAACGACACAAAAGTCATAAAGGCGAGGCTGCCGGCGAAGAAGCAGGATACGGGCGCCAAAGCCGAGATATTATTGTTGGAGAAATTAAACGATAAACTATACAAGTGCCTCGTGGATACCTCTACGAAGATAAAACCGGGGACGAAATTCATCTTCGGGGACGACGGCCTGAACGCGACGGTAAAGGCCGAGAGCGACGGCATAAGGCTTATCGAGTTCAATGTAAACGGCGGGCAATTCAGCGAACTCCTGGAGAGGTTCGGCGTTATGCCGCTTCCCCCTTACATAAAACGAAGCGCGGATAAATCGGACGAAGAGCGGTATCAGACAGTCTACGCGAAGTCCCCCGGCGCCATCGCCGCCCCGACAGCGGGGCTGCATTTTACACAGGAGGTCCTGGAACGGATAAGGGCGAAGGGCGCCTCGGTAGAATCGGTCACCTTGCACGTCGGTTACGGGACGTTCAAGCCGGTAGCGGTAGACGATGTGGCGCGGCATAAATTGGAGGCGGAATATTTTGAGATAAAGGAAGAGGTCGCCCAGAGATTGAACGGGGTCAAGGAAAAGGGCGGCAGGATATTCGCCGTGGGGACGACGACCTGCAGGGCGCTTGAGTATCAGGCAAGGCTGGTTAAGGGCTCCAAGAACAGGGTGGATAAAGGCAGGGGATGGACGAACCTCTTTATATATCCGCCGTATAATTTTAAATTCGTGGACGCGCTGGTCACTAATTTTCATCTTCCCAAGACGACGCTTCTCATGCTGGCGGCCGCGTTCTGCGGTAAAGAACTGCTCTTCCGCGCATATGAGGAAGCCGTCAGGGAGAAATACAGATTTTACAGTTACGGCGACTCGATGCTGATAGTATGAATTTTGAACTGGTCGCGAAAGACAAGGGTACATCGGCAAGGGCAGGCAAGGTCAAGACACCGCACGGTGTCTTCGAGACACCGGCATTCATGCCGGTCGGGACGCAGGCGACCGTAAAGACCTTATCAAATCAAGACCTTGCGGATTGCGGCGTCCAGATAGTTCTTTCAAACGCATATCATCTATATCTCAGGCCCGGCGAGGAGATAATCAAGGCGGCAGGCGGACTGCATAAATTCATGGGATGGGATAAGCCCATCCTTACGGATTCCGGCGGGTTTCAGGTATTCAGCCTCGCGGTCTTGCGTAAGGTAAACGATGAGGGCGTCGAGTTCCAGTCGCATATCG
>JAGUXU010000123.1 GCA_020061685.1 Candidatus Omnitrophota bacterium | reverse complement strand
TGAAGGACAAGGAGTTCATCGGCACGCAGGCCGAAGTCCTTGTCGAAAATATATGCAGAAAGGAAAAACATAAAGTGACCGGAAGGAACAGGCAGAACATAAAAGCCGTATTTGAAGGCGGAAGCGCGCTTATCGGGACGATAAAGAAGGTAAAGATAGATTCGGTCTTTGGGCATACATTGGTAGGCAGTCTTGTTGAGCATTAGGCAAAATTGTGTTAAAATAGTATACTTAGGATACTTCTTAGAAAGCGGATATGTCAAAGAACTTAAAAACGATCGCTATCGTTCCGGCATTTAATGAAGAGGGAACGATCGGTGATGTCACCAGGGACCTGCTGAGGCATGTTAGCCAAGTTATCGTAGTCGATGACGGGAGTGCGGACAAGACAGGCCGCAGTGCCGGCAGCGCCGGCGCCCTTGTCATCAGGCACGCTGTCAACAAGGGATACGATAAAAGTCTTGAGGAGGGATTCAAGGTGGCAAATGACCTGGGGGCGGATATATTTATAACATTTGATGCCGATGGCCAGCATGTCTCTTCTGATATACCGGCTCTATTGTCGCCGATATTGAACGGCGAAGCGGATATCGTTGTCGGGAAACGGCCGAAACATGCCAGGTTTGCCGAATGGGCTTTTCATATTTATTCCAAGCTCAAATTAGGCATCAGTGACCCGCTGTGCGGTTTTAAGGTATACAGGGATGCCGTTTATAAAAAGATAGGGTATTTCGACCATTCCGGTTCTATAGGGACGGAACTTATATTCAATGCGCAGAAAAACGGATTCAAGGTGATAGAGAAACCGATAAGGCTGAATAAAAGGAAAGACGATTCCAGATTTATGTTCGGCAAAAGGTTGGAGGCCAATTGGGCGGAATTCAAGACCTTCCTCAAGATATTCTCCAAGTTCAGATAAGATGAAGATAAAGATCGGAAAAAAGATTATCGGAGACGGACAGCCCGTCTATATAATCGCGGAGATAGGCTCGAATTTCGACGGGAACATCGGCAGGGCGAAGCGCCTTATCGATTTGGTGAAAGACAGCGGCGCCGACTGCGCAAAATTCCAATTCTTTAAGACCGATAAGATAATCTGCGCGAAATGTTTCGGGAAAAAATCATCATCTTTCCAGCGTAATTGGAAAAAAAGCGTTTACGAAGTTTATAAAGACGCCGAGTTCCGCAGGGAATGGAGCAAAGAACTCGCAAGATACTGCAGGCTGAAGGGGATAGACTTTTCGTCGAGTCCATACGACATCGAAGGCGTCGATATGCTAGACGAGCTCGGCGTTCCTTTTATAAAGATCGGCTCCGGCGATATAACCTTCCCACAGATCTTAAGGCACGTCGCAAAGAAAAATAGGCCTGTAGTCATCGGCGTCGGGGCGAGCACGATACAAGAGATAAAGGAGGCAGTGGGAATAATTAGGAAGGAAGGCAATAAGGATATTGTTTTACTGCAATGCGTGACCAACTATCCGTGTCCTTTTGAAGATGCGAATATAAAGGCGATGCAGTTCCTGCGGGAAAGATTTAACGTCCTCGTCGGTTATTCCGATCATACCAACGATCCGGGTTATGTCGTTCCGCTGGGCGCCGTTGCGTTAGGGGCAAGCGTGATAGAAAAGCACTTTACGGACGACAGGAAACGGCCCGGCCCTGACCATTCTTTCGCTATGGATCACGTTCGATTTAAACAGATGGCGAGAGATATAAGGCTTCTTGAAAAAGCGCTCGGGAATAAAGAAAAGCGCGTTTATCCCTCCGAATCCGAGACCGTGATCCTGCAAAGAAGGTGTATTCATGCGGTCCGGGATTTAAAGAAAGGGAAGGCGATTGAAAAGGCGGACATTGAGATATTAAGGCCCGCGCCGCAAAACGGCATTCTCCCGAGATTCCTTGACAAGATATTAGGCAAGAGGCTGAGAAGGGACTTAACGGAAGGCGATGTATTGACGTGGAAAGATGTAGAGGTATGAAGATACTTGTTATAAGGACCCTCCGGGCAGACATATTCGGGCAGAAGATGGCCCGGCTACGGGACGACTTTCCCGAGGCGCATTTTTATATTATTGCCGAACGGACTTCTTTAGAGCGATTCCCGAAAGATGAGAAGTTCCATCTATTAGAATTAAATTCGGCCACGGATATAAAGGCTATAGTTTCTTTATGGCTGAGGCTATTTACAACGTGGTTCGATCTGGTATATTACGGATATGAACGGCCCGGCGGAAAAGATAGCGTATTTGTAGATCTTTTCATATCATTTCTGCTCTGGAAGCGCGTCAGGATATACAGCGTGGGGATAGGAGAAGCGGCCTATTCCTCGTCTCTGCTCTTCTTCTTCAGAAGCGTCTGGCGGCTCTTTTTACTTGTTCTCTCGAAGGTCTTTTCGTTTATTCTCAAGATATTTAAGATTAAAAGATACGGAGACGATATAGAGGATAAATTGTTCTTTAACAGCGCAAAGGTTTTGGCGGCCTCTGCTTTTATGTCCGGCTTGGTCCTCGTTTATTTTATTACCGGTTTCCCGATTCTCGTGGGTTTAATATCGGTCCTAGTTTTAATGTCTTTTTTCGCCACCCTCTTTTGCGACCCCCCTTATGTAGATACCGAAGTTCCCGACGCGGATTTTTTTGACAGCCAATTGGCGGCCGACCCATTTATGCCCGGAGCTACGGTAAGATCCGGTGTCACACGGTTGAAAAAAACAATCAAAGATGAGACGCGTAATTGTTTCCGGATATCCTCAAGCAGGCCGCTTGAACTTTCTTTTCCGTTGAGCGGTGATTGCGGTTCTTTAAAGTTAGGAGCGGCGTTAAAAACGGGCGGCCGTAGGTCCGGAAGAGGAAGATTTGAAGTAGTCCTTGGTTCAGACACGGAGGGTAAGAGGGCTTTTATTACTCAAAAAATCGATACGCTTCTCGACGGCTGGAACGATTATGAACTTGACCTGTCCGAATTCAAGAAGAAGAAACTCTCTTCTTTGAATATAGAGGTTAAAAGCGTGAATACGCAGGAAGAGGTCTATGTCTCCTATCCGAACATAACGCACAGGGCGAATAATAAAAACATAGTGGTGATCATACTCGACGGAGTAATACCTGACCATCTGGGTATTTACGACAAAGGGAGGACGACAACACCCTCTATAGACAGATTCTTCAAGAACGGGATTATATTTAGAAATGCGTTTTCGCAGGAAATTTGGACAAGACCGGTTTTTGCTTCTATGATGACAGGCCTCTACCCGTCCCATCATCAGCTGGTCGGCAAGAACTTCTTCCAGCGCCTCCCGGGGCGGCATCCTTTGCTGGCCGAGGTTATGAAGAAAAATGGTTATCAGACCTTCGCTTACATATCTCATCGTTTGGCGAATCAACTATATGGTTACTCGAGGGGTTTCGACCGTTTCATCTGGAAACAGACCGGAAGGAACGCTTCTTGTAGTCATATCGATGGTATCCTGTCCTGCTATGAGGCCATGTTAAATAATAAGGATTCGAATAACGTTATAATCTTGCATATCTTTGATACTCACATGCCTTTCTTCCCGAGGTCGCCTTATTATTACAGGGATAATCTCTCCGGCTTTGAGGACATTCGAAAGATATATTTTAAGCAGATCTTCGAGAAAGTGCCCGAAGAGCTGCAGAGATACTATAAGAAGAGTTATGAAAATAAGTTAGAGGAAGTAGACATGTTTTTGGGGATATTATTTGATAAAATAAACTCTTCGGAATTGAGAGAAAATACGCATGTCATATTGACTTCTGACCACGGCATGACGCAGTTCGAAAAGGATTCCTTCCTGAAAGACGGTTCTTACAATCTGAAGGACGCCAGGGTGGAAGTCCCCCTTCTTTTATTCTCTCCCGGCCTAGATAAAGGCGCGGTCGTGGACGAGCTTGTGGAAGCGAATGTAGACCTCTATCCGACCCTGCTCGATATAGCCGGCATTAAAGCAAAGACGCCTTTTTATTCAAGGAGTTTTTTCCCTGATCCATCCGGGAAGATCCGGGGAAAAGATTTTGCGGTAAGCGAACTTATATATAAGGAAGGATACCAGATCGTTATCAGGAACAGCGATAAGAGATACCATAAGATCTGCGCCCGTGAGCCGTCCACAGGCGAAATATTGACTTCGCGCGGTTTGCATGAAAGCGTGGTCGATTTACGTACGGATTCAGAAGAAGGCAGGAACTTATTGTCGGGAGATCCCGGACTGGCAGAGGTTTTTCACAAGGTCATGAAGGACCTTAAATTAGCAGAGTATTACATGGATTCGGAATATTATCGAAGATAATCAAGGACAAAAAGGAGAGACGATATGAAGTATTGCAAAAGGTGCGTGCAGCCGGATACGCGCCCTAAAATAAAATTTGACCAGAGTGGAATTTGCTTCGCCTGTAAATTTACGGAAGAAAGAAAAAGCGTTGATTGGGGAAAAAGAGAGAATGATTTAAGGGAGATCGTCTCCTGGACTAAAAAACGTAGCAACGGAAGCCATGATTGTGTTATCGGAATAAGCGGCGGTAAAGACAGCACGGTCCAGGCGCTTTTTGCGAAGGAAAAAATGGGGCTGAACTGTCTCCTGGTGAATCTCGCTCCGGACGGAATTACCAAATGGGGCGCGCATAATATCGAAAACCTGATCCAGCACGGGTTCGATACTATGCTATACAGGCCCAATCCGAAGGTATGGAAAAAGCTGATCAGGTATTCATTTTATAAATATGGCAATCCCGTTAAGCCTACGGAGTATCCTTTATGGGCCGTTTCCTATATAACAGCATTAAGACACAAGATCCCGTTGATTGTCCAGGGAGACAACGCCGGCGTCACAGTAGGGGTGACGGAAGGCCTGGGACACGACGATAACGCCTTAAACGTCAATCTGGGAAATACGCTGGATGGCGGGAACGCCTCTGATTGGGTGGTAGAAGGCATAACATTGAAGGAATTATTATGGTATCAGTTTCCCGATAAGGAAGAATTACGAAAAGCCGACATCAGGGCGATATATCTGGATTATTATATAAAAGAATGGGGGCACTGGAGCAATACCGATTTTTCCGTTAAGCGCGGGCTGACAAAGAGAGAAAATCATGACCCCTTGCTGGCCGGGAGAATGAATCCATACTGTTCCATCGATTCCGATGCGCAGATCATCAATCAGTTGTTAAAGTATTACAAGTTTGGCTTTGGATTTGTCACAGACGAAACTTCATATGCGATCAGAGAAGGGCGTATGACCAGACAAGAAGCGATCGGATTGGTGGAAAAATACGATGGGAAGTGCGGTGAAAATTATATCAAAGATTTTTGCGAGTATATAGATATCCCGATCGATGAATTTTGGAGAGTCACGGATGGTTTTGTGAACAAGAGACTTTTTGAGAAAGACCCAAAAACCGGAAAATGGATTCCGAGATTTAAAGTAGGGGTCGATTTTAATGAAAAAGAATAAGGCCCGGCCTGCACGTCTGAAGGCCATGTCCCTGACAGAGTAGATGGGTTTAGAGATCAAAATTATCCCCGCAACCAGCAGAATTCCGCATAATTTACAAACGATCGGCCCGCACTTTGGGCATACATTGGTAGGCAGTCTTGTCGCGCTCGCGGTCTTGTTCGGTCCGGCTTTCTTTAACGAGGCAAATGCCCAGGCGCCGGAGGAATATTTTGTGCGGGGGGACTATGAGGGCGCGGCGCGCGAAGCGGCAAAAAATTTATCTTCGGCCCCCAAAGACAAGGACAAGTTGTATTATATATCGGGGACAAGCCTGAACAAATTAGGAAGATATGAACTGGCAAGGGAGAATTTCAAATCCTTGATAGAAAATTATCCCGTGAGCAAATATGCCCCGCTTGCCCAGCTCGGCCTCGCGGACAGTTATTACCTCACCGCGGATTACCGGAACGCGTCCGAGGCATATGAAAAATATGTTACCGGATATCCGAAGTCAGAGGCCGCCGCTACCGCATATTTCAGGTTGGGCAGATGCGCGCAGAAAGAGGGCAAATGGCAGAGCGCGAGGAATTATTATCAAAAAGTAAAGACCGAATATCCGCTTAGCTTCGAGGCGCAGATGGCCTCGCAGGCCTTAAGCGAGGAGATGCTTTATTTTACGGTGCAGGTGGGCTCCTTCGGTAAAAAATCAAACGCGCTTAAATTATGCGATGAATTGGTAAAGAAAGGTTACGACGCTTCCATACTCAAGATGCAGAGTGACGGCCAGGAGTCATACAAGGTCCGTGTCGGCAGGTTCAATACGAGGGGGGAAGCGGAAGATCTGTCAAAACGCCTGCAGGCAGAAGGCCTGCCGGTAAAGATCCTTCCTTAGTCCATGAAAGAACGGCTGGTTTTTATTGTCGGCCCCACCGCCATAGGGAAGACGGAGATCTCCGTTGAGCTCGCGAGACTGATAAACGGAGAGATAATCTCCTGCGACTCGATGCAGGTCTATAAAGGGATGGATATCGGTACTTCCAAGCCCGCAAAGACCCTGCTTGCCGAGGTCCCTCATCACATGATAGATATAATCGAACCGTCGGAGGAGTTCTCTGTCGCGCAGTTCCGCAGGTTGGCGGCCAGGGCGATAGAGGATATTATAGCGAAAGGCAGGGTCCCTCTGGCCGTCGGCGGAAGCGGCCTATATGTGAAGGTGTTGATCGACGGCATATGCGAGGCGCCCTCGACAGACAGGGGATTAAGGGCGCGGCTTAAACAGGAAGCGGATGAGTTCGGCGCAGAAATTTTGTACAAAAGATTAGAGGAGATCGATAAGGAATCCGCTTCCAGGATCCATCCGAACGACCTGAGGCGGATACTCAGGGCCTTGGAGGTCTATGAAAAAGCAAAAGCGCCGATCTCGCAGCTGAAGAACGCTACCTCCGGTTTGAGCGGTGAATATGACATAAGGATGTTCGGCCTGAATATGGAAAGGCCGGCATTATACAAAAAGATAGAAGAGCGGGTCGACCTGATGTTTAAGGAAGGGCTTACGGATGAGGCAAGGGGATTAATGCGGCAGAGGCCCAGCCTGACCGCTTCTCAGGCGCTCGGATACAAAGAGGTCTTCGCTTTCCTGAGGGGAGAATACGATATCGAAGAGGCGAAGAGGCTGGTCAAGCGCGATACCCGCCGTTACGCCAAGAGGCAGCTTACATGGTTTAGGCGGGATAAGAGGATAGAATGGATCATGCTGGATGAGGATTTTGATACCGGGGAGACCGCGAAGGAGATATGGAAAAAGCTCTCTTAGTCACGACGGAGTTTTTTGATAACGATTACAAGGACACATGGAAACTCGACGATATAGATCTCGAGCTGAAGGAACTTGTGAAATCAGCCGGCATCTCGGTAACGGACCTCATGGAATGTTTTAAGGACAGGCCCACAGCCGCATACTATATCGGGAAAGGCAAGGCGGAGGAGATAGGCGCGATATGCGCGGACAAGGGCGCCAGTGTGGTCATCTTCGGAAACGACCTCTCCGCGACACAGCAACAGAACCTCGAAGATATCATCGGCGTTAAAGTGATAGACAGGACGCAATTGATATTGGATATATTCGCTCACCGGGCGCACTCGACAGAAGGCAAGGTACAGGTCGAATTGGCGCAGCTTCAATATCTTCTGCCGCGGCTTAAAGGCAAAGGTATAATGCTCTCGCGGTTAGGCGGCGGTATCGGGACAAGGGGCCCCGGAGAGCAAAAACTTGAGATGGATCGCCGCAAGATAAGGGACAGGATCGCCGGCCTGAAAGATGAATTAAAGAAGATCCACCTGCGCAGGGAGGGGTTAAGGCGCAAGAGGCACGAGAGCGAACTGACGATCATATCGCTGATAGGTTATACCAACGCCGGAAAATCGACCCTATTAAATGCCCTTACCCATTCGGATGTCATAGCCGAAGACAGGCTCTTCTCTACGCTGGACCCGACGGCCAGAAGATTTGTCTTGCCGAATAATCAAAAGGTCGTATTTGTCGATACGGTCGGTTTCCTTCATAACCTTCCGCATCATCTTATCGAGGCATTTAAGGCCACCCTCGAGGAAGTCGTCGAGGCCGATATCCTTATCCATGTATTAGACGCAAGCAGCCCCATCGTGCGCGAATTAAACGAGGCGGTCCATGAAGTATTAGAGGAGATAGGGGCATCCGATAAACCGGTCATCATTGCCCTGAACAAGACCGACAAGATAGATGATAACTCGATGATAGAACGTTTAAAGAAGGATTTCGAGAACGCGATACCTGTCTCAGCGCTTAATAAGGAGAATCTGGAAGAGCTGGTAGAGAGGATATCGATGATGCTCTTTGCCTCGCTTGTTTACGTGAAGGCCCTGATACCCCAGTCAGAGGGCAAGCTCCTCAGCCAGATATACAAAGAGGCCAGCATAATCAGTAAGGAATTCAGGCCTGACGGCGTCTATATCGAGGCCGATATGGCGCCCCGCTTAAAAAATATCCTTGACAAAAAAGGATTTTGTGATAAACTTTGATTAGCACTCAAACTAAAAGAGTGCTAATTTGGAGATAAAAATGGTTGTAAGTGATGTCATTTCAAGGAGAAACAAAATTTTAGGAATAGTGGTAGATTCGTATGTTTCTACCGCTACGCCTGTGGGTTCTATGGCTGTGTCCAAGAAATTCAGGGAGCGCATAAGCCCCGCGACCATAAGAAATATCATGGCTGAGTTGGAGGAGATAGGATACATCACCCACCCCCATACATCTGCCGGCCGGGTCCCGACCGATAAGGGCTACAGGTATTACGTGGATTCTCTGATGGAAGAGAAGCATCTTATGCAGGGTGAGAGAGAATTCATAGAAGGCGTCTTGAGCCAGGACTTCGAGGAACTGGGGGATATAGTCAAGAGGGCCGCCAAACTCATCTCGACTTTGACGCGGCAGGCCTCTGTCGTAAGTTTTCCGAGAACCAAGAGGCGCACCTTCAAGAGGATAGAATTGATACCCGCTACACGCACTAAGATCTACGCGCTTCTGTTTACCGCGCAGGGGATAGTAAAGCATTCCATCTTTGAGTTACATGAGACCTGCGATGAGTCGGAACTCATGAAGGTGTCGCGGTTCCTTAACGACGAGCTTTCCGGATTGCAGTTGAGCGAGATAGGCGACTATCTCTTAAGAAAGATGCTGGGCGAGAATGACGCGTTTCACCATCTCTTTAAAGAGGCCACCGATATCCTTAAGATGTCGCATATATTGGAAGAGGAGGCCGAGAGGATATTCTTAGACGGCGCCCATCATATAATAGAGCAGCCGGAATTCAGGTATGCCGATAAAGTCAGGCCATTGCTTAAGGCGCTTGAGGAAGAAGAGGAGATACTGGATATCATGGACCGCGATCTGAACGAGCAAGGGGTCAGGGTCCATATCGGCGCCGAGAACCCTTATGAAGACATCAAGGATTGCAGCCTTGTCATATCGAACTATAAGGTAGGCGAACAGAATATCGGAAGCATCGGCGTAATAGGGCCCACCCGCATGGATTATTCAAAGTCCGTCCCTGTCGTCGGCTATATCAGCGACGTCTTCAGCCGTTTATTGACCAGATTGAGCGAATAAGGAGACCCGATTGGAAGGCGAAGAGTCAAAAATTCCCGAGGATGAATTAAACGCCCTTAAAGAGAAAGCGGCGAAGGCGGACGAGTATCTAGATAAGATGCTGCGCATGCAGGCGGATTATGATAACCGCAGGAAGAGGCAAGACCGCGAAAAACTGGATTTCATAAAGTTCGCGAACGAAGGCCTTATAACGGCCCTCTTGAACGTGATGGATGATTTTGAACGGGCGATCGATTCCGCCAAGAATTCCGATGATGCGAAAGCCCTGCTTAAGGGGATAGAGATGATAAGGCGGCATCTCCAGGCGACACTGGAAGATCACGGATTAAAGAAGATAGACCCGAAGGGCCAGCCCTTTGACCCGGATAAGCATGAGGCCATCGCCCATATCGAGGATGACGGGCATCCCGAAAATATAGTGTTAGAGGTGATGAGGAAAGGGTACGAACTTAACGGCAAAGTACTGAGGCCGGCGGTCGTCAAGGTCTCAAAGAAGAAAAATGAAGAAGGCAAGTCAACAAAAGAAGATAAATCAGAGGAGGTAACTTAAAATGGCAAGGGCGATAGGAATAGATCTGGGAACCTCAAACTCGGCCGCGGCGGTAATGGAGGGCGACCGCCCTGCGATAATACCGTCGGCTGAAGGCGCAGGCGTGGCAAGCGGGAAGGCGTTCCCCTCGTATGTAGCGTTTACCAAGGACGGACAGCGCCTCGTCGGTGAGCCGGCGCGCCGTCAGGCGGCAATAAACCCCGAGGGGACTATCCAGGCCGCGAAGAGGAAGATGGGGACCGATTTCAAGTTCCAGGCCTACGGAAAAGAATATACACCGCAGCAGATATCGGCGTTTATCCTGCAGAAGATAAAGCAGGATGCCGAGGCGTATCTGGGTGACACGGTAAACGAGGCCGTCGTGACCTGCCCCGCCTATTTTAACGATAACCAGAGGCAGGCGACGAAAGACGCCGGCGAGATAGCGGGCCTGAAAGTCCTGCGTATCATAAACGAGCCGACTGCCGCGTGCCTTGCTTACGGCATCGATAAAGCGGAGAAGGAACTCAAGATCATGGTCTTCGACTTAGGCGGCGGCACGCTTGATGTCACGATAATGGAGATGTGGTATGACAAGGAACAGAAGGCGAGCGGTTTTGAGGTATTGTCCACGCACGGCGACACGCAGCTCGGCGGGACCGATATGGATAACGCGCTCATTGATTATCTGGTCGGAGTCTTCAAGCGCGAGACGGGCATTGACCTGAAGAACGACAAGATGGCCGTCCAGAGATTGCGCGAGGCCGCGGAGAAAGCTAAGGTCGAGCTCTCGAGCACACTTGAGACCGATATAAACCTGCCGTTTATAACCGCGGACGCCGGCGGCCCAAAACATTTCACGCACACGATAACCCGCGCGAAACTCGAGGACCTCATATCGCCGATAGTAAACAGGTGCCGGGCGCCGATGGAGAGTGCGATAAGCGACGCGAAACTCTCGGTCTCGGGTATTGACAGGGTTATATTGGTCGGCGGTCCCACCAG
>JAGUXU010000030.1 GCA_020061685.1 Candidatus Omnitrophota bacterium | reverse complement strand
GGGAATGACGTTTTTATCTCAAATCTGCAGGTCTTTTATCACAAGCTGTATCGACTCTTCGCCCTGCCAGGTATTTACCGAAGGTGTAAAAGCCAAGGAAAAATTACGCGGGGCGGGGTCTAACTTGAAATCGAAGGCCTTCTTAAACCCTATCGCCTCGTAGATAAGCTGCCCGTCGGTGACCCACATCTTAACCGTGCTGGAATTCAATATCTTCGGCTTTGTCTTCAGCGAGAGGTCCCTTACGGCGAAGACGGGCTTGGGGTTGCCTACCCCGTAAGGCTCCAATAACGCCAATTCCTTGACGAACTTCATGGTCAGGTCGCTAAGGGAAACCTCGGCATCTATCTCAAGCCGCGGTATCAGGTCGAGGGGCTGCAGGACCTCGCTAGCTACCGAGTTAAAGCGCTCGCGGAATACCTCTATATTATCCCTGGAGATGGTGATGCCCGCGGCGTGCTTATGCCCGCCGTACTCGACTAAGTGCTCCTTGCATTTGGATAACGCATCGAATAGATGAAAATTCCTTATGGACCTTCCGGAACCCTTGCCTATTTCCTCGTTAAACGCGACTAAAATCGTCGGGCGGTAAAACTTCTCGACGAGCCTTGAGGCGACGATACCTATCACTCCCGGATGCCAATTATCGCTTGAAACCACTATCACTTTATGGTCCTTAAAATTCACCTCGCGCTCGACCTTCGATACCGCCTCTTTAAGGATCACCTCTTGCATCGCCTGCCGCTCGCGGTTATCCCTGTTGAGCCCCTCGGCCAGGGCCCTTGCTTCTTCGGCGTCTTCGGTAAGCAATAATTTCAGCGACTGCAACGATGAGCTTACGCGGCCCGAGGCGTTTATCCTAGGGCCCAGTATAAAACCCACGGTGTCCGTATAGAATTCCTTCTTCCTGCCGATCCCGGCGGCCTCGATAAGGGCGCGCAATCCCGTCTTACCGGTAGCCGCCAGATGCTTCAACCCATGCTTGACCAATATCCTGTTCTCGCCCGTGAGCGGCGCCACA
Organism: Candidatus Omnitrophota bacterium; assembly: GCA_020061685.1. GTDB lineage: Bacteria > Omnitrophota > Gorgyraeia > Pluralincolimonadales > Pluralincolimonadaceae > JAGUXU01. The sequence continues at coordinate 2,552 of JAGUXU010000030.1, read as the reverse complement.
TCCGAGATCGTGCCCAAAGCGACAAGATCAAGGTGGTCCTCGGGCGCCTTTAAAGCCCGGGCCAACTTGAAGACAAGCCCTACGCTGGCCAGACACTTGTACGGATAATCGCAGTCAGGCCGCAACGGGTTTATTACGGCGACCGCATCGGGAAGGGCGCCTTCAGGCGGCTGGTGATGGTCTAAGACCACGCAGCCTATATTATGTTTCTTAAGATAGGACGCCTCTTCTACGGCGGTTATGCCGCAGTCTACCGCGATGACCAGGTCCACGCCTTTATCTTTCGCCTTCTTCAGCGCCTCAAGATTAAGGCCGTAGCCTTCCTTGACGCGGTCCGGGATATAATAACTAAGGCGCGCGCCGTATCCCTTTAATGTCAGGAACAATAGCGCGGTAGCGGTCAGGCCGTCCACATCATAATCGCCGTATATCAGGATAGATTCCTTGTTCTTGACGGCGGACCTTATCCTCGCGACGGCTTTGTCCATATCCTTCAGGAGGAAGGGGTCGTGGAGATAGGAAAGGTCGCAGGAAAGGAATCCGCGCGCCTCTTCGGCGGTAGAGATGCCGCGCTTTAGAAGCAGGTGCGCCAACAGGGGTGAGATATTTAGCGCCTTGTGCAGGCCTTCGCAGGCCTGTCTCTTAAACGGGCTTATCTCCCATGCTGTCTGCATATTAGGCGGGCTCTATATGTACCATCACGTCCGTCACGCCGGGGAACTTCTCGCGAAGAAGTTTCTCTATGGCGGTCGAGAGGTCGTGCGCTTTTCCGACCGGCATATCTTTATCGACGGTGATATGCAGGTCGATGTGGATATCGTCGGGCCTTCCGCGTGTCCTTATCCGGTGGCATCCTATTATCTCGTGCATATCCGCGAGGCTATCCTTGATATTCTGCGCGTCTATGACGGCATAATCACATAAGACCCTTGAGCTGTGTTTTGTTATATCGAACCCGACATAGCCGATAAGAAGCGATATTATGATGCCGGCTATCACGTCGACGATCGGGATGCCCATCTGCACACAGATGAGGCTGACGATAACCGACAAAGAGGCGAAGATGTCCGAGAACGTGTGCATTGAATCCGCGACCAAAAAATCGCTCTTTAGCTCTTTGCCCTTCCTGTATTCGTATATCATGACGCCGATATTCACGGATAAGGTGATGCCCATCACTATAAAACTGAATACGTTGGCTTCCGGATTTATCAGGTGCCTGTGTATAAGCCGGTGCACCGATTCCTTCATGACATTAAAAGCTATCAGGAACAGGACCAGCGCGATCGCCATGGAGGCGAGCGTCTCGTATTTCCTGTGGCCGTAGGGATGCCCTACATCTTTCGGCCGGCAAGCGACGGTGATACCGATAAGCCCGATTATATTAGAAGACCCGTCGGATAATGAATGCAGCCCGTCGGCGAACATGGCCAGGGAATTCGTGATGTGGCCATAGATTATCTTGGCGAGGGCGACACCCCAGTTTAAGGCGAGGATCCAGATCAATATCCTCCGTATCTGGATATACTTTGCGTCGGTCATTTCTTCTTTCTTCCCTGGAACGCCAGGACCAGCGGACTGGCGATATATACGGTAGAATAAATACCCGCTATAAAACCCACCAATAAGGTGAACGCAAAATTGCCCAGCACCTCACCGCCGTACAGGAAGATCGCGAGGACCATCATCAGTGTAATGCCGGAGGTCAGGAGGGTCCTGCCTAATGTCTGGTTGACGCTTAAATTTATGACTTCCATCAAATTCAATTTTTTGTTAAGGCGCAGGTTCTCCCTTACCCTGTCGTATATTACGATGGTGTCGTTCATGGAATAACCCGCGATGGTCAGGAATGCCGTGACGCTTAAGAGGTCTATGGACCTGTTCGTGACGGCCAATAGGCCTAAAGCCACCATGACGTCATGGATGAGGGCGATGACGCCGGCCACGGCGAAATTAAAGTGTTTAAACCTGAAGGCCACATAAATTAAAATACCGAGCAAAGACCATATGATGGCGTGAATGGCCTTGGTCTTCAGGTGCGTCCCGGCTACCGGGCCGACATGCTCTATCTTTAGTATCTGGATATCCTGGTCCGGAAAGACTTCTTTTAATTTCTTCGTCATCTCACTTGTCTTATCGGCTGCTGTCCTGATAAGCACTACGCGGGGATTGTCTTTAAACTGCTGGATGGAAGCGTCCTCAAGGCCCAGTTCCTTTAAGACCTTACGTACGTTATCCATCGCAGGGGGCGTCTTGAACATGTATTCCTGCAGCTGCCCTCCCGAGAAATCTATACCGTATGCCTTCTCTTTCTTACCGAAGAAAGTAAACAGGCCAAAGCCGATGACGATCAGGGAGACGGCGTAGAAGATCTTTCTCTTCCCGATAAAATCTATCTTCGTCTTCTTTATCAATTGCAGCATCGGCAGCGACTTCAGGATACCGGCGTTCGTCAATCCTTCAAATATGACTCTTGTCACCACTATAGCGGTAAACATGCTGGCGAGAAGGCCTATGGTCAGGGTCACCGCGAAACCCCTTATCGGGCCGGT
>JAGUXU010000076.1 GCA_020061685.1 Candidatus Omnitrophota bacterium | reverse complement strand
TGAGGCCGGCGCGACCAGATCGTCCAATTGCGCCGGATAGGTGTGGGGGTCGACGTTCATATAATAACCCTGACAGGCGGTAGAGATGGCCTTGCAGGAAGTTATAGCCGAGGCTTCATTCGCGTTTATCCTGGACGTCAGAAAGATGGGAATGGAAATAGCCGCTAATGTAGCGACGATAGCGATGACTATCATCATCTCAACTAAAGTGAACGCCTTATGAGGCAACTTTTTTATTTCCATCGGATTCTAGTTTATATTTTCCGCGCAAAAAAGTCAAGAAAAATTGCTATTTTTTTTAAAGGAGCGACGCCTGGATTTAACGCTTGATATTCATATTAAGATATAGTAAACTTTAAATCGAAAGGGGTCTTATAATGCCTGCCATCAATAAAAAGAGAGGTTTTACCTTAGTCGAATTGATGTTAGCGGCTGTCATCCTGATTGTCGTCCTGACCGGGCTGCTGGGCGGATACCTGCTGGCTTTCAATCTTAACGAAACGGCCAAGAACCTGACTATAGCCAGCTACAGCATCGAGCAGAAACTGGAAGAGATACGCAGATATAACTTTAACCTGATCTTTATCGATTATGATAACACCGCATTCAGGGCGGATAACGTCACTCTTCTTGCGGGTATTCCCTTACAGGTCCTTTTTACGCCGAATTTAGACACGGCGGGTTCGGTCCGAGTCGACAATTCAGACCCTAACCTCCTGAAGATAACGGTGACTATGTGCTGGCGGCAGCAGGGCGGCAGGATAATCGGAGAGGATAACGGCGCCGGCGGCGGCATACCGTTAAACGGGATTCTCGACGGGAACGAAGACGCCAATAACAACAACATAATGGACTCGCCGGCGCAAATAGTGACATTGATGGCGAATAGACTATGAGATATCGCAGGAATATTCATGGCGTAACGCTGATAGAGATGATGATCGTCCTTGTCATATTCGTCCTTATCGGCGAGGCCATAGCGTATATATTATCAAGCGGCGAAGGCGCGTGGTATACGAGCGACGCGAGGCTGGTGGCCACGCAGGAGAATCGCAGGGCGATGTCCGCCGTAATAAGGGAATTGCGCCAGAGCGCTCCCGATGAGATATTTAATTGCCCCGCCGACGGGCAGTGGTATATGACCCAGATCAATTACAGCGTCCCGACAGACGTGGACGGCGACGGCGACGTCCTTGATGCCCTCGAGAATATCGAGTGGCAACCGGTCAGTGTCCAAACCACGGCCCAAGCCCAGCTTACGAGGCAAAGCGGCGGTGTGAATACCGTCTTATGCAATAATATTATGCGGATCTATTTCCGCCGTCAGGCGGCCACACCCGATTCGGTGGATGTGGTCTTATGGACGCTGAAATGGACGCGTTACAGGTCAGGATGGGGATGGAGTGCCTCGCAGATCTTCAGTTGTAATATAAAAATGAGGAACGAAGAATGAGGACTAATAAAAAAGGGTTTCTGCTGATATTCGCTTATATGGTAATAGCCGTGCTTGCGGTCTTATTGACCGCCCTTGTCGCCCGGAGCATAGCCGAGTGGCGGGTCGCGGAAAGGGATAAGAATTCCGCCGCAGCTTTTTACGCGGCTGAGGCAGGCATCGATTACGGGCTGGACTGGCTGCGTTCGCAGGGAAATCCCCCGGGCGGGACCGCGCCTTTTGACCTTCCGGCGGGCCCGGCGATCGAAACCGGCGCCTATTCGGTGACCATAGACCCCGACAACAATAACCCTAACGCCTATCTCAAAAGATACCAGATAATCTCGACCGGCCAATCGGGAGACACGACCAGAGTCGCGACGTATGAAGTAAAAGAGGATACCTTCGCCAGATTCGCTTATCTCTCGGATACGGAACATTTCTTGGGATTTATCCCCGTCTGGTTTATCACCGGCGACACATTAAGCGGACCTGTCCATACTAACAGCCATTTTCATATATCCGGCGACCCCGCATTTACCGATGTGGTCAGTTGCGTCGATGACGCGATCAGCTATATGCACGGCGGTCCCCCGAATGATAACCCCTCTTTCGCAAAAGGTGTAAAATTTGGCGCGCCTGAGATCGAGATGCCTTCCAGGGCGCTGGACTTACGGACGGCCGCGGTACAGGATGGGCTTCATCTTACCGGTCCCACTACTATCGTCTTAAACGCTGACGGCACGATGAATGTTACCAACCCGCATGAAAATTGGGTCAACCAAAATATGCCACTACCTGATAACGGCGCCATATTCGTCACCGGGGCTCAAGCCGGAGATAACCTATGGATCTCCGGAACCCTTAACGGACAACTGACTGTCGGGACTAACAGGGACCTCATTATCACGGATAACATAACCTATAACACCAACCCCGTAACCAACCCGGATTCCACGGATGTACTGGGCTTGATAGCCGAGAAAGATGTTATCATATCGCAGAACGCTCCTTCAGACCTGACGATTCAGGCCAGCATCCTTGCCTTGGATGATTCATTCTATGTCGAGAATTGGGCGGGTCTGACCCCTAAGGGAGACTTGAATATCTACGGCGGACTTATTCAGGACGCGAGAGGCCCGATAGGCCTCTTTGATCCCGCGACCAACACTATAATAAGCGGCTATAGCAAAAATTATGTCTATGACCCGAGATTGCGCTATATGTTGCCGCCATTCTTTCCTGTCACGGGAGATTATGAGCCTTTATCATGGAGGGAGCAATGAAGATCTCTAAATTACAAGTTATAGTCATCACTGTTATCATTTTGGCGCTGATAATCGCTACCATAATGGTGAGCAGTTGGCAGCCCCCGCGGCCCAAGGTAACAGCGCCTAAAGAAGAGGCGCAGATGACGGAAGAACAAAAAGCGCCGCAGGCCGGAAGGTTCGAACTGCCCGAAGAAGAATATGTCACCGAAGAAGTAATAACAAAGGAAGAGATGATCCCCGAGAAGGTCATCACCGAACTCGAGGCACAGAGGCAGCCCAAGACTACAACAGAAACCGCGCCCGCGACTAAAGCGCAGGAAGCCGATAAACTCAGTAAAAAATACCCCACTCCCAAAAAACTGCGCGAGATAAAAGACAGGGGCTTGCTCGTATATTAAGGAAGCGGGATAAAGCAAAATAAAAAGACGACCCCGACGATACGTCGGGGCCGTCTTTTTTTAAACGGGTTTACGCTACCTGATGCTTTACTGAATAGGCGCGCCAGCCGCGTTGTTCAATCTGATAACGCCTGTCTCGTTTACGAAGAAGATCCTCGTACCCGTGACTCCAGCCTGCGTAGGCGTAGCCGTGCAGGTATACTGGTTTGCGTTAACCAAAGCGTAAGCATAGTTGTAACCCTGCTTCTGTCCTGCCGATAATACGTTATCAATATACGGCGGGACCGCCGCACCTAAAGCGGCCAAGTTAGCCGGGTATGTCGGAGGTGTCTGTGCCGCTCTGAAGCTCTCGCAAGCTGTACTTATCGTACGCACTGCTCCGATAGCTGCTGCTTCATTAGCGTTATGACGAGCGCGTAGCAAGTTGGGTATCGCTATTGCGGCTAAAAGAGCTATAATTGCAACTACGATCATGATCTCAACGAGCGTAAAACCCTTTCTTCTTACTAGTCTTCTCATCTCTTTCCCCCCTCCTTTCTTCCTCGCTTGGGATATCTCAAAGACCAAAGCTCTGGCGAGAAGATTATTATATCGCGCCTTCGGCTTCTCTCATTAAAAAGTATAGCACCAAATAACCCTTTGTCAAGACATTTCACTGGCCGACGACCTGGATGAGTTTGACTATGGGCAGGAACATGGATACGACTATCCCGCCTACGACTATCCCTAAGAAAGCTATTATGAGGGGCTCGATAAGGCTGGTCAGGCCCGAGACGGCGGCGTCGACCTCGCTCTCGTAAAAGTCCGCTACCTTGCCAAGCATCTCCTCAAGCTTTCCCGTCTGCTCTCCGACGGAGATCATCCTTGTCACCATAGGCGGAAACACCCCGCTTGCCATCAACGGCTGCGCTATCGACTCCCCTTCTTTTATGCTGGACTTGGTCTTGAAGACGGCGGCCTCTATGACTTTATTTCCCGAGGTCTTCCCCACTATCTCCAGGGCCGTCAATATAGATACGCCGCTCTTCTGCAGGGTCGAAAGGGTGCGCGCGAAACGGGCGATAGCGACCTTATTCAGCAAGGGGCCCAAGACCGGTAACTTTAAGAGCAGGGTATCAAATATGAGCTTACCCCTGTCTGTGCGTATGATCCTGACAAGCGCCACAGCAGAGACCACCAGGCCGATCGCGACCAGCGGAAGCCACTGCCTGATTATCTTTGAGGTAGCGATCAGTATCTTCGTCGGAAGCGGAAGGTCCACCCCGATAGTGACAAAGATGCTCTCAAAGGTGGGCACGACTTTTACTATCAGGAACGTCGTGATAGTGATGGCCATAAGGATGACGACGGCCGGATATATCAGGCTCGATTTGACTTTCCTTATCAGGGCTATCGTCTTTTCCATATATACCGCCACCCTGTCCAATATATCATCGAGCTGACCGCTTGATTCGCCCGCCTTTACCATATTGATAAAGAACGCCGAAAAGACATTGGGTTGTTTACTTAAGGCCTCCGAGAGACTCAATCCCCCCTCGACGTCATTGCGCACTTTTCTGATGACGTTCTTAAAACCCCTGCCCTCCATCTGGTCCTGAAGGGCATCCAGCGCGCCGACCAAGGGGATACCGGCATCCACCATGGTGGCCAGCTGCCTCGAGAAGATGACCAGCTCATCCATCTTTATCCTTCCGCCCCCGACCGCGACGGTTTTTGCGCCCCTTGCCTTCTCCTCCTCGATCTGGATTATCGTCAGATCGCGCTGGCGCAGGCTCTCCACGAGGGCCCTGTTGCTGGCCGCGTCAGAAGAACCGCTGACTGTCTTACCGTCCTTATCCTTGGCTATATACTTGAATACCGGCATCTACTCCTCCGCGGTCACCCTTACGACCTCTTCGATAGTGGTATTGCCCATCGCTAAATGTTCAAGCGCTGCGGTGCGCAACGTCAACATGGATTTCTCCCTGACCGCATACTCTTTTATCTTATCGCTGGGCACCCTGTCAAGTATCATCTCTTTTATCGCGTCATCTATTATAAGGTCCTCTAAGATGGCGAACCTCCCGTAGTAACCCGTGTTATTGCACTTGGCGCATCCTTTTCCTTTATAGAATGACGCCTTTTCCCTCGGCTTGAACCCGAGTTTTTCCAGCGCTTCCTTCGGGATATCGATCTTCTCCTTGCAATTTTCGCATACCTTCCGCATCAGGCGCTGCGCGCATACGAAGACAAGACTCGAGGCGACGAGGAACGGCTCTACCCCCATATCTATGAGCCTCGTTATCGCGCTCGGCGCGTCATTGGTATGCAGCGTTGACAGAAGTAATTGTCCCGTAAGGGAGGCCTTTATGGCTATGTCCGCCGTCTCGAAATCGCGGATCTCTCCGACCATGACTATATCGGGCGCCTGGCGCAGGAACGCGCGGAGCCCGTTGGCGAAAGTAAGGCCTATCTCGGGCCTGACCTGGACTTGGGTTATCCCCATAAGCTCATATTCGATCGGATCTTCAATGGTCACTATGTTTCTTTCCGGCGTATTAAGCACGTTCAATATGGAATAGAGCGTCGTCGACTTCCCGCTGCCTGTGGGGCCCGTGACAAGGAACATCCCGTAAGGCCTGGCTATCGCTTCCTTGACCTCCTCCAGCGTCTTGGGCAGGAACCCTAATTTTTCCGGGCCTATTTTTATACTGGACTTGTCAAGGACCCTTAAGACCACCTTCTCGCCGTAGACTATGGGAAGAGTAGAGACGCGGAAATCTATCTCCCTCTCCTCCATCTTGACCTTGAACCTTCCGTCCTGAGGCAGGCGCCATTCGGTAATGTCCATGGCGGACATTATCTTTATCCTTGTCAGGATCGCGTTCTGGTTCGTTTTCGGAAGGACCATGAATTCGCTCAGCGCGCCGTCTACGCGATACCGGATCCTCAGGTCTTTTTCGGCGGGCTCGACATGGATATCCGATGCGCGCCTCTTCAACGCCTCGTTCACTATCAGGTCGACCATCTTTAAGATGGGCGCCTTCTTGCTCTCTATCGCAAGCGACGATACGTCAAACCTCTCTTCTGCCTCGGTGGACACCACCTCTACCGCTTCGTCGGTCTTGACGTCCTCGACTATCTTCTTTATCGAGAGTTCATCGGCCCCGTAATAGGTCGCGATCGCGTCGGCTATGTCTTTCGCGGTAGCTATAACGGGGTCTATCTCGTATTTGGTCAGGATCTTTAAGTCGTCTAACGCGAATATGTCAAGGGGGTCGGCCATCGCAACTGTCATGCGGTTCCCGAGTTTGGAGACCGGTATTACCTTATAAAGCCGCGCGATCTTCTCCGGCACAAGAGAAATTAGTTCTTTGTCTATCGCGTATTTCGCGAGATTTATGGGCGGGATGCTGAGCTCCTGGCTGAAGATAAGCAACAGGTCGCTCTCTTTGACCAGGCCGCTTCCGACGAGTATCTCGCTTAAATTGCCGCCTTTATCATGCTGGACCTTTATCGCCTCGTCGAGCTTCTCTTTGGTTATCCAGCCCTTGCTGACCAGGATCTCCGATATCTTTTCTCTTAAACTCTTGGGCATATCTTTAGTCCTGTTCCCCTAACGTGACGCGAAGAACCTCCTCTAAAGTCGTGGTCCCGTCAAATACCTTTCTGAGCCCGCATTCCCTCAATGTGATAAGCCCCGCTTTCCGGGCGGCGTCGTAGACCTCGTTTTCATGCGCCCGCCTGGCTATAAGGGCCCTTATCTCAGCGTTCAGTGTCAGGGCCTCGATCAAACCCACCCTGCCCTTGAAACCCGTCTTGAAACAACTGGCGCATCCTTTCCCTCGATAAAACTTCACTCCGCCGGACGGCGGCTTTATCTTCAGTTTATCCAGAATGCCCTTCGGCACCTCGTATTGCTCCTTACAGCGGGGGCATATCTGCCTTACCAGTCTTTGCGCGGCGACCAGTATGACGGATGAGCTTATCAGGAACGGCTCAACGCCCATATTCATCAGTCTCATTATGACGCCGGTGGCCGTATTGGTATGAAGGGTGCTTAGGACCAGGTGGCCGGTCAAGGCCGCTTTTATCGCGATATCCACCGTCTCAAGGTCGCGTATCTCACCGACCATGATGATGTTGGGGTCCTGCCGTAATATGGAACGAAGCGTCGCCGCGTAGGTGAGGCCTATGCCGGGGTTTATATTGACCTGATTTATGCCCGGAAGAAGGAATTCCACCGGGTCCTCGACCGTGACGAAATTTTTCTGGGGCGAATCGATGAATTTCAATACGGAATAAAGCGTGGTGGTCTTGCCCGAGCCCGCCGGGCCGCATACGAGGATCATGCCGTGAGGCCGCTTGGACGCTTTTTTAAGTTCCTGAAGCGGTTCCTGCTCAAAGCCCAATTTATCCACGTCCAGCGTGGCCTGCGATTTATCGAGGACTCTAAGCGCTACTTTCTCGCCGAACGCGGTCGGGACGGTCGAGACCCTGAAATCCACTTCCCGGTTCTGGATCTTGACCTTAAACCTGCCGTCCTGCGGCAGTCTTTTCTCGGCGATATTCAGGTTGGACATGACCTTGATCCTAGAAACGACACTTGACTGGACGGATTTCGGCAGCGACTGGGCCTCCCTGAATATGCCGTCTATCTTATACCTTATCCTGACATCCTCGTCCATCGGCTCTATCAATATATCGCTGGCCCTCGACTTCGTGGCGTCAAGGACTATCGCGTCGGTCAGTTTCACGACCGGCGTGGCTAAAGCCAGGCTCTTCAGGTTTACGGCCGCCGCCTCTTCTTTCTTGATCGCCGCGGGCTCTGCCGCGGTCTCCCTGACGAGCGTCTCTATCTCGGTCGTCACGGCGCTGCCGTAATACTGTTCTATCGCCACTTTTATATCGTCCTTGGTCGTGATGATCGGATTTATCTCCATGCCGGTGACCTGTTTTAAGTCATCGGTCGCGAAGACATTCAGGGGATCGGCCATGGCGACGGTGAGGACGTTCCCGATCCGCGAGATGGGCATCATCTGGTAATTGACGGCGATCTTCCTCGGCATCACTTTTACGATCTTCGGGTCTATCTTGTATTTTGAGAGAGAGATGGGCGGGATCCCCAATTCCTGGCTTAGGATGGCGAGCAGTTCGTTCTGGCTGACGGCCCCGAGGGAGACGAGGATATCGCCTAACGAGCCGCCTTTTCCCTTCTGGATCTTAAGGGCTTCGTTTAACTTATCCTCGGTGAGTATCCCCTTTTTTGCCAGGATCTCACTTAGCCGTTCCTTAAGGCCTGAAGGCATATTTTCTCATGCCCCCTGTTTTTTATAAGACTTGTCTATCGCCTGCTTGATATCGGTCGCCGTAGATACGAATATCTGGACCGAGGAACTCGTCAATAATTCTATGTCCTCAATGGCCTGTGTATTAAGGGGGTCGGCCATCGCGATCGTGATGGTGTTGCCGATCTTATCGATAGGTATAAGGCAATACTGGCGCGCGACGTTCTCCGGCACGAGTTTTGTCGCGTTCTCGTCCATCTCGTAATTCGAGAGAGGAAGATACGGGAACCCGTACTGGACTGTGATGGCCTGCGCGATCTGTTCCTCGGTGACGTGCCCCAGTCCCGCGAGGATCTGGCCCAATAAGCCGCCCTTCTCCTTCTGGATCTTCAGGGCCTCGTCCAATTGCGCCTGTTTTATCACCCCCTTCTCCAGGAGCAGCTGACCTATCGTCTTGGTTATTACGCGCCGTGGCTGTGGCATATTATATTATTTCTTGAATAACCTTTCCAAGTCTTCCGGATCGGTGCTGCGCGCTATCGCGTCTTCGTACGATATCAATTTCTGCTGATATAACTCAAACAATGACTGGTTCATCGTCTTCATGCCCTCTTTCTGGCACGTCTGTATTATCGACATCAATTGGTGCGTCTTTGCCTCGCGGATCAGGCTCCGGACAGCGGAGTTGGCTATCATGACCTCGGTCGCCAGGACCCTGCCGCGGCCGCTCGCTTTGGGTATCAATTGCTGGGATAGGACTGCCAGAAGGACAAAAGAAAGCTGGATCCTCACCTGCTGCTGCTGATGCGCCGGAAAGACATCGACGATCCTGTTCGTCGTCTGGACGGCATCCGAAGTATGCAGCGTGGACAAGACCAGATGGCCGGTCTCGGCTATGGTAAGGGCGGCCTCTATGGTCTCGAGGTCGCGCATCTCGCCTATAAGTATTACGTTGGGGTCCTGCCTTAAGACGTGCTTTAACGCCTGGGCAAAGGAATGGGTGTCGGATTCCACTTCCCTCTGGTCAACGAGCGCTTTTTTATTCTTATGGATATATTCTATCGGGTCCTCGATTATCACTATGTGGCAGTTCCTCTCCGAATTTATCTTATCTACCATAGACGCCAGGGTCGTCGATTTTCCGCTCCCGGTGGCGCCGGTGACAAGCACCAGGCCTTTTGGCCTCTTACAAAGGCTCTCGACTATATCCACCGGCAGACCGCATTCCTTGAAGCTCATGATGCCGGCAGGGAGCAACCTTATCGCCGTGCCGACATAACCCCTCTGTAAGAAGACGTTCACCCTGAAACGGCCGAGGCCTTCTATGCCGAACGATGCGTCCAGTTCGAATTCCCGCTCGAACTTCTCTATCTGCTGCGGCTTCAGGATGCTGTATGCCAATTTCTTCGTGTCATCCGGAGATAGCGGAGGGTATTCGGTCGGGACCAATTTTTCGTCTATCCTCAGCTGCGGAGGGGAAAATACCGATAAATGAAGGTCAGAAGCGTTCCTTTCAACCATCATCTTTAATAGTGTCTCGATCTGTACGACGGCCATGATTCCTCCTTGATTATGAGACCACTACGTTCTTTCCGCGGGACTTGGCCCCTTCCAGTGACGCTCTGGCTTTCTTGATCAATTGATCGGATGTCGCCCCATCAAGCGGGTTCTCGCTTACGCCGCCGCTTACGGTAACGACATTCCTCGGATAACTTCCGCCGGCGGCTATCCCAAAGGCCTCCACGCGCTGACGCAATACCTCGGCTAAGGCGTTGGCCTGTTTCTTGTTCTTCTCCGGCATGACCACGGCGAACTCGTCTCCGCTTAACCTGCCGACCCTGTCGACCTCGGTGACATTTGCCTCTATGATCTTGCCGATCTTCTTTATGGTCTCTTCCGCCACCAATTCGCCTTTCCCCTGATGGAATAGCGTGAAATCATCTATATTCAATATCGCGAAGGAGCAGGGCCTTTGATAGAGTATGGCGCGTTTTATCTCTTCGTCAAGGCGTCCGGTGATGTATTTCTCGTTGTATAATCCGGTCAGTTCGTCCTTTATGGAGAGGTCTTTCGCCTTCTTTGTCAGCATCTCGTTCTCGACCGCGATGGCGATCTGCCGGGTGAATAATTTCAGCAGTTCGACGTCGTCGTTCTTAAACTCATAATCCGCGACGGCGTTACCAAAACATAAGACGCCGATACCCTGCCCGTGGATTGTGACCGGCGCTATGACGCAATTTCTCAATTCAAAGGAATCCAGGAACTCGCCGGATTCCTTGGTCAATTTTGAACGCCTGTCAAAGACCAGGAGTCTCCCTTCCGAAACAGAACGCCCGAGAAAGCCCGTCCCGACTTTTAATTTCAATCCTTTTAGTTCTTCTTTCTTCAAATTATAACTGATCTTCGTGGTCAACATATCCTTATCTTCCACCAGCAGCAGGGAGAGGGCGCTCTCGTCCTCTAACTGGGATATCTTCTCGACGATAAGGTCTAATATCTGGTCCAGCGGCGAACCCTGAGAGATGAGGTTGCCGATCTGCAGGAGCCCGGAGAGGACAAGGACCTTCTTGCTTATCTCTACGTTGATCTCCTTGGTCCTTTCGCCGTAGGACCTTAATTCATCCATGTTCTCGCGGATGCGGCGGGTGAGGACATTAAGGGTGCTGCCCAATTCGCCGATCTCGTCCTCGCTCTTTATATCTATGCGCTGGCTTAAGTCGCCGTTGGCTATCACTTTGGCCTTAAGGGCCATGTCTATTATCGGGGATATGATATCTTTGGAGATCTTAAAGCCGAGAAGCGCGATAACGATGGTCACGCCCAGAAGGATCGATACGTCGGATACATCCCAGGGATATTGGGGGTTCCAAAAGATATAGTTACATGCAAGGTAGACGCCTATAGCAATAGGGATTATGGACATAAGGACAAAGGCGATGGTTAATTTATAACGAAGGCCTGTGGGAACGAGTGACAGTCTCTTAAAAAATCCTGCCATCTTTATCATCTCCCTTCTGTGTATTACAAAAAGTATACACTATAAGTAAATCACGTGTCAAACAGATTTATAAAACCCCACGGCAGGGCCTCATCCTCCTGCCGCTGCCTTAAAGCGTAATGATCGGCGTCGATACCGGCATCATTAAAGGCCGCTTTCCATTTTTCAAAATCGAAATATTCGCTCCAGCCGTCAAATTTGCATCCCCGCTTCCACGCGTTATAAACGACCTTGCCCAAGCTCCTGTCTCCCCTTGCCAGGGCCGCCTCCAGATAGCTCTGCCTTACGTCGTGAAAACTGAATTTGACCCTCGTCCGCCGTGCCTTCTCCCTTATATATGCCTGCCTCCTGCCGATCTCGTCCATCGGGACCATGGCGGCGCGCTCAAATCTTGTGTGCGGCTTCGGGATGAAGACGGAGACCGAGGCGTTTATCTCCGCGGGCCTGCCGTCGACTTTCTTTTTGACTTCCGATATCTCTTTCGCCAGTCCGACGATGGCGTCCAGGTCGCTGTAATCCTCTTCCGGCAACCCTATCATAAAATATAATTTTATCCTGCGCCAGCCGTTCTTGAACGCCTGATAGGCGCACTCCTTGAGCGTCTCGGGGGATATATCTTTATTTATGACCTTCCTCATCTTCTCGCTTCCGACCTCCGGGGCGAAGGTCAGGCCCGTATGCTTGCCCGAGGCCAGTTCAAGCGGGAACCTGCTGACCAGGTCCTCGGCGCGCAGCGACGGCAGCGAGATGCCGACCCCTTTATCCTGAAATGATCTCTTGAGGGAAGCGGTGATATCCATTATCTGCGAATGGTCGCCGGAAGACAGCGACACAAGCGATATCTCGTCGTATCCGGTATTCTCATAGACCTTCTTGGCCAGCGACAGGATCTTCTCCGCGGAACGCTGCCTGTTCGGGCGGTAGATGACCCCTGCCTGACAGAAGTTACACCGCCTGCGGCAGCCGCGCATTATCTCAAGCTGTATCCTGTCGTGGACTATCTCGATATACGGCACTACCGGCCTCTCGGGATAATATGCCTTGTCCAGGTCAAGGACCGAGCGTTTTTTGACTTTCCCGGGAAGGGACGGGACATAGATACCTTCTATACCGGCGAGCCGTTTTAATAATTCTTCTTTCTTCTCGCCCTTGTTTCTGCTTTCGATGAAGACATCGGCTATCTCCAATGCCGCTTCCTCGCCGTCGCCTATCAGGAAACAATCAAAGAAATCCGCCATCGGCTCCGGATTAAAAGCGCACGGGCCGCCGCCTATTATCAAGGGATAGGGATCGCCGCGCTCGGCGGAAAAAACGGGTATGCCCGCAAGGTCGAGCATGTTCAGGACATTCGTGTAGCTTAGTTCATACTGGAGGGAAAAACCTATTATATCAAATTCACCAAGGGGACTCTTCGTCTCGAGGCCAAAAAGAGAGATGCCTTCCCTTCTCATCGCCTCTTCCATATCGAACCACGGCGCGAAGACGCGTTCGCAGGCGATGTCCGGCCTGTCATTGAGGAGCGAATAAAGTATCTTTAGGCCGAGATGGCTCATCCCCACTTCGTAGACATCGGGAAAAGCAAGGGCGACTTTACATCTTATATCCTTGCGGTCTTTGACGACGCTGTTCCACTCGCCGCCGGTATATCTGGCGGGCTTGCTGACTTTTAATAAGACCTCTTCGGTCAGCATCAAAACACCGTCCGTTTGTGTTTTATGTTCTCAAGGAGCCCCACGCAAGCCAGGGACATTATAAGGAAAGAGCCGCCGTAGGACATAAAGGGAAGCGGAAGCCCCACTACCGGCATAAGCCCGCAGACCATGCCGATGTTGACTATTATATGCACCGCGAAGATGGTCACTATCCCGTAAGCGAGTGTCTTTCCGTATATATCGCTTGTGGTCTGCGCGATTATCGTCCCTTTCTCTATGAACCTGTAATAAAGCCACAGGAGGATCGCGCCCCCGATAAAACCCCATTCCTCGCCCACGACCGAGAATATGAAATCCGTGTGCCGCTCGGGCAGGAAGTTCAACTGGTTCTGGGTGCCGGCAAGCCAGCCCTTTCCGAAGAGCCCGCCTGAGCCGATGGCGATCTTCGACTGGATTATAGTATAACCCGCGCCCAAGGGGTCGGCGTTGGGATTTAAGAAGACAAGCAATCTCGCCCTCTGGTAGTCTTTCAGGAATAGCCATACGAAAGGAGCCATGACAAGCCCCGCTCCCAGGATAATAAGGATATGCTTGAGCCGCGCCCCGGCTATAAGCAGCATCGTAAACAAGATAGGTACGAATATCAGGGCCGTCCCAAGGTCCGGTTCCTTGAATATCAATAACATGGGGACCACCGCCATAGCCAGGGGTATTATAAGCGCCCTGGGGTTTTGTATCTCGTCTCTGTTGTCGCCTAAATATTTCGCGAGGGCGAAGACGAAGGTTATCTTCGCGAATTCGGACGGCTGGAACGCGAACGAACCTATCTCTATCCATCTCCTCGCGCCGTAACGCACGTCCCCTATCACAAGGACGAGGACCAGAAGCACTATATTGATCGCGAAGAGGTGATAACCGAAATCTATCATCCTCTGATAGCCGATCCTGAACAATATGACCGCGACGGCGATGCCTATCATCGCCGAGTTAAGCTGCCGCAGCGAAAGGTTCGCCCCGGAGAGGATATATTTCTGATACGCGGCGCTGTAGATGACGAAGAGGCCCATCGTTATTATCGCGGCCGCGATCAGCATCAGCCCGTAATCGTATTCGCCTTTTAACCTGAGATTCGGTCTCATATCATTTGGCCTTTAATATTTCGGTGTTATCCCTTATGAATTCTATGACTTTTTTCGATATATCCGCGGCGATATATCCGCCGTGCCCGCCGTGCTCTATCAGGACGACCATCACGACTTTCGGCTTATCGGCGGGTGCATAACCCACGAACCACGCGTGCGGCTCGCCCTGCGGGTTCTGCGCCGTCCCGGTCTTGGCCGCGACACTTACCCCTTCGACCCTCGCCCTCTGGCCGGTCCCTTCAGCGGAATCAACGACCTGTCTCATCGCCGACCTGATCATATCCAGCGTCTTCTTTGAGACGTTCACCTGCCTCGGTTTAGGGACCGATACTTCCGAACTTCCTATTTTCTTTATGAGGTGCGGCTTCGGCGCGCTGCCGCCGCTGGCGAATACCGAGACGACCTCGGCCATCTGCAAGGGCGTGACCAAGAGGTAGCCCTGCCCTATCGCGTAATTGATGGTCTCGCCCTCATACCATTTTTCGTTCCTTCTGCTTCTCTTCCAGGCGGGCGACGGGACAAGGCCGCTGCTCTCGCCGATCAGGTCTATGCCCGTGGGCTTTCCCAGGCCGAATCTCTGCGCGTAATCGGCTATGATATCGGGCCCGGCTTTGCGCCCCGTATTGTAGAAATAGACGTTACAGGAATGCACTATGCCCTGTTCAAGGTCCTGAGGGCCGTGGCCGCCTTCCTTCCAGCAATTGAACTCGGCGTTCCCGAGTTCGAATACCCCGTCGCAGACAAAAGTCGTGTGCGGGGTTATCTTCTTTGTCTCAAGCGCGGCTGTGGCGACTACCAGCTTGAATGTCGAGCCCGGCGGATACTGGCCGTTTATGGCGCGGTTGAGCAGCGGCCGTGAACCCGCCCTGACAAGGTCAGCCGCTATGTCGTTATTGTTGGGGTCTGTGAAGATATTTGAGTCGAACATCGGGGAAGACGCCAAGGCGAGGATATCGCCGTTATCCGGGTCCATGACGACGGCCGCGCCTTTGAGCCCCGTAAGGCAATCGGCCACATACGCCTGCAGCTTCGCGTCCAGGGTCAAGGTGATATCGCGGCCTTTTGTCGGGTTCTTGTTGCCCAGCACTTTAACGAGGCGGCCCGTCGCGTCCACCTCCACCTGCATACCGCCGGCCTTGCCCCTGAGATATCCGTCGTATATGCGCTCGACACCCGAACGGCCGACAAGATCGCTCATAGAATAACCGTAATCCCTGAGCCGCTCCAGTTCCTCCCTGTTGATGAGGCTTAAGTATCCTATGACGTGCGAGGTCCTTTCCCCGTAGACATACCACCGCAGCGCCTGCGACTGGACCAGCACACCCGGGAGCTCCTGTTTCATCTCCTCAAGCGTAAATGCCGTGTCTTTATTCACGTCGCTCGCTATCACGATCGGCGCGAACGGCGCATAATAATTCTTTTTTACTATCGACTCAATCCTGCCCTGCGAAGTGCCAAGGATGTTCGCGAGGCGGCCGTATGTCCTGTCGGTATTCTCTACCTCCTGCGGTATGATGACCACGTCGAACGAGAGCCGGTTATCCACTATCGGAAGGCCGTTCCTGTCATAGATCGTGCCGCGCAGCCCTTCGAACGGGATAAGCCGTATGTGGTTCCTCTCGGATAGGCCGTGATATAAGGGCCACCTGAGTATCTGAAGATAAAATATGCCGCCTAATATCAAAAGGAAAAGGACGGAGATAATGGTGGAATAGATCCTCGCTCTCACTGCGGACGTCTCCCCTCGTAGGCCCTCTTCTTGAATATTATCTCCCTGTATTCCACTTCCCGCGGCGGCGTTATCGAGTCCAGCGCGATGAAGATAAGCGGCGCGAGGGCGGCGGTATATATCGCCGAAGGGATACAGATGAAGAATATCATCTTGTAATAGGGAAAACCCAAAGACGAGATCAAAAACCCGTAGATCATATTCGAATAGACTACGGCCGCGAACGCGAGTATCATCCGCGCCGAAGATAATTGTTTATAGAGCGTCTCTTTATACAGTCCCGCCAGGAATCCTATTGAAGCGTATATTATAAGTATCACGGGATTTAATCCGGAGAGCGCCATCTTCAATACCCCGCCTATCAAACCGCAGGCGAGCCCCGCCTCTTTGGGCGAATTAAGGGAAAAATATAATACGCCGAGCAGGACCAGTTCCGGCGCCGCCCCGAGCAATTTGAGATAACTGTTAAAAGGGGCCTCAAGGATGGCGAGGACCACGAGCGTTATAATGATGAAGGGCCGGCTCATTCTACCGCTATTACCTCCTCTACCGCCATCGCCTTTACCGCTGGCTCGATGACCGCGAACTGGTATAACCTGTTCAGTTCGTACTTGACGCTTAATACCTTGCCGACCAAATACCCTTTCGGATAGATACCGCTTACGCTGGAGGTGACTATAAGATCACCGGGCTTTATGTCCGCCTCCTTCGGGATGAATTTCATTATTGAGCGGCCGCGCCCTATCCCGTAAAGAAGCCCTCCGACGCGTCCTCTCTGCGATACGACCGCGACCCTTATCTCGGGGTCGGTTATCAATGAGATACGCGCGCTTGACCTGCCGGCGGCAGTGACTTTTCCTATGACCGCGCCGTTGGCGAGGACCGCCATATCCTCATGGACACCGTCTTTAGAGCCCTTATCTATTATCAGGCTCTCGGACCAGTTTGAAAAATCCCTTGCCGTCACCCTCGAGGCCACCGCGCGCGTGGGTAACTTATCCTTTACCGCGAGCAGCTCCTTTAACCTCTTGTTCTCGGATGCCGCTTCATCCAGGGCGGCGACCTTTGATCTCAGAGCGCCTGTTTCATTAAGCAGGCGGCGGTTCTCGTTGGCTATGCTCTTGAAGTGAAGGAGCTCATATCCGGTTTGGACGATATAGGTGGCTACCTTTGCGGGGACCTGAAGCAGTGAATTTATGCCTAGGGTCGTCTTATTTGAAAGGGACGTCAGGAAGACAAAAAAGATTATAAGTAAAGAAACTACGAGACCGAAGAGTAGTGGTTTGTTCTGAAATTTTTTCACATCGTTATCGCTTATGACGCTTCAGGAGGTTTCGCGGCGGTTGTGACCGTTACTTTCTTTAAATATTTTATTTCGCTCAAGACGATCCCTGTCCCTAAGGCGACCGCGGTTATCGGGTCATCCGCGATATGGACAGGAAGCCCTGTCTGTTCCGAGATAAGCTTATCCAATCCCCGTAAGAGTCCGCCGCCTCCGGCTAAGACCATGCCTCGCTCAATCAGGTCGGCAGATAATTCGGGAGGCGTGCGCTCAAGCGTAATCCTTATCGCCTCCATTATCGCGGCGATAGGCTCGGCCAGCGATTCTCTTACTTCTTCCGAGGATATCGTGACTGTCTTCGGCAGGCCCGCGACCAAGTCGCGTCCGCGCACTTCCATCGTCATCTCTTCATCTAACGGATACGCGGAGCCGATCTTTATCTTTATCTCCTCTGCCATACGCTCGCCTATGAGGAGATTATACGTCTTCTTTAAATGCTGGATTATCGCCTCGTCCATCTCATCGCCGCCGATGCGGATGGACTTGGAGAATACCACGTCAGCCAATGAGACGACAGCCATCTCTGTGGTGCCGCCGCCGATGTCTATTATCATGTTGCCTGCCGGTTCCTGTATCGGAAGCCCTACTCCGATGGCCGCGGCTATCGGCTCTTCAACGAGATATACCTCGCGGGCGCCTGCGCGTTCGGCTGAGTCCTTGACAGCCCTCTTCTCTACCTCGGTTATGCCCGATGGGATGGCGATGACCATACGCGGCCTGACTAAAACCCTTCTATTATGGACCTTATTAATAAAATAACGGAGCATAGACTCCGTTATCTCAAAATCAGCTATTACTCCGTCCTTCATCGGCCTTATGGCGATGATAGAGCCGGGCGTGCGGCCTAACATGCGCTTGGCCTCTTCGCCTACGGCGAGGACGTGGTTTGTCCCCTTCTCTATGGCGACCACGGACGGCTCGCAAAGCACTATGCCTTGGCCCTTTACGTATACAAGGGTGCTTGCCGTGCCCAGATCTATGCCCATATCGTTGGAGAACATCCCGGAAATGGCATTAAAAGCCCTCCCGAGGATACTAAAGAGGTTGTTTTTCATATTGCCTCCGGATAAGTCAATAGAATAACAAAACTACACCTAACTGTCAATGGCTATTTAAGTTGCTTCGGCTTGGTTTGCTCGGGATCGCTCGATTTTCCCCAGCGGGAAAATCTCACTCGGCCTTAATCCTCGCTCGTCCCGACTTCGTCGGGACACCGGCCCGCTCGGATTAAGAACGTCCCTGCGC
>JAGUXU010000131.1 GCA_020061685.1 Candidatus Omnitrophota bacterium | reverse complement strand
TGATATTCAGGGATAAAGCGCTCTCGGATTCTGTCGGCTTCACATACCAAAGCTGGCCGGCCGAAAAAGCGGCGGCGGACCTGACAAACCGCCTGCGCGCCATCCGCGGGGGCCTCCCTAAAGGCAGAGGACCCTTTTTGGTCCCGATAATCCTGGACGGCGAAAATGCGTGGGAATACTATCCTAATGACGGGAGGAATTTCCTGTATTCGTTATATAAAAATTTAAGCGCGGACGCCGGACTAAAAGCTGTGACGGTATCCGAATTTCTGCGCGAGAACCCCTCCAGGAACAGGTTGGATAAGCTCTATCCCGGCTCATGGATATACGCGAACTTCAACATCTGGATCGGCCATGAAGAGGATAACCGCGCCTGGGAATATCTGGCGCAAGCCCGGGAGATTCTCAAGGCCTATGAAAAACAGCATCCCGAAGAGGCATCGACCGATAGATTACAAAAGGCGTGGAAGGAGATCTATATAGCGGAGGGCAGCGACTGGAACTGGTGGTACGGCGATGACCATTCATCCGCGAATGACGAGGAATTCGACCGCCTCTTCAGGACTCACGTCCTGAATATCTACAAATTACTGGGACAAAAACCGCCCGAATACCTCCTGGTGCCGATCAAGGTAAAGAAAGCAAAGATAATAAGGGAGCCTTCGGGATTATTGGCGCCTGCCATAGACGGCATAAACACCAACTATTTTGAGTGGATCAACGCCGGCCTGCTTGACGCGGCAAAGGGCGGCGGGACCATGCACCAGTCGGAAACTATAATCAAGCAGATGTATTTCGGGTTCGATATGGAGACCCTGTACCTAAGGTTTGACCTCTCGTTACTGTCCGAGAATTCCAACAGCGACGGGTTAACCCTCGACTTACTGATTATGGAGAGGGGCGTAAAGATAACCGTCCCGTTATCCGAGAGAAAAAAAGAGATCGAATATTCCATATTCGTAAAAGGACAAGGCGAGACGTGGACGGAATACAAAAAGGTAAAGGCCGCCGGTTTCGATAAGATCCTTGAATTGGCCGTTAAATTCGAAGACATCAAAGCCGGGCAGGGTGACATATTAAAGATCCTGACCGGTATTGAACGGGACGGGCTGATCATCGAGCGTTGTCCCGAATACGGCCCCCTCCAGATCACGCTGCCGGATTCCGATTATGAATCGTCATTTTGGACGGCGTAACACTAATCGACACAACTTATTGACATAAGCTTAAATAGAGTATATACTTATAAAGCGATGTATATATTATTCTTTATCATTCTTGCTGTCTTGCTGTTTATAATCTATATAATTTCCTCGCGGGAAGAGAAAAAAGCGAAAGCGAAATACGAACCGAGAGGAAAACTGGAAGAATACTGCGGTAACGAGAAGGATAGAAGAAAATGCCAGCGTTTCGACACGACTCTGGACGTAAAATATAAACACTTAAAGTCGTCAAAATCGAATCCGGCATCCGGCAGCAAAGACATAAGCGAGGCCGGAATAGGCATCCTGACATACGAGATAATACCCAAGGACGCCTTGCTGGAGATGGATATAGTCATCCCCACTCAAAAAGAACCCCTCCGGATCAAGGGCAAAGTGGCGTGGTGCGAAGGATGCGAAGGCGCTAAGCGGCTCGATAAGGAGGGGAAGAGGGTGTTTTTGATAGGCGTTGAGTTTTTTGAGACCGATGAGGGCCAAAAAGCCAAGTTGATAGAGTATATAACCACGCATTTAGTGAGTAAAAATGAAAAAGAACCATAGGATCAAAAAATTGCTTCTGGGGTTAGGATTCGATTGCAATGACGGCCGCAAGAGGATCACGGTCGGAGATAACTTCCGGCTGTACGGCGGCTCAAAGATGACCCATGAGACGATGAAGGAAAAAGCGATAAAATTTAACGAGCAGTTAAAGAAACGCGATAAGACGCTTGACGACGTCTCGGAAAAAGAGGTCTACGAGATAGCGTATAAGATCGGGCTTAGGCCGTTGGATGAGGAAAAGGAAGGGAGGGTGTAAATGGGAGTACCCAGAAAACTCAAATCAAGAAGAAGAAGAAAACGTTTCTCCGGCAAAGCACACAGGGGAAAGAAATAGCGAGATCCGGCTTTAAAATAAAGGGTACATAAAATGGGCGAGATATTTTCCGTCAAAAAAAGCGGGGACATGGCCATAGTAGAGATCCTTAAGCAAGAGATCACGATGTATGAGATCGATAAGGTAAAGAAGGAATTCTCGGATATCATAGAAAAGGATTCCAAGAATATACTCGTGAACTTCAAAAAATTAGAATTCATATCCTCGCTGGTCATAGCCGCACTGGTGTACCTGCATAAGAAGGCCAAGGAGAATAACGGAAAACTGAAGTTCTGCGAACTGACGCCTAAAGTAAAAGAAATATTCGAAGTAACGGACCTGGACAAGGTATTCGATGTCTACCCCACAGAAAGCGCCGCGATTGCCAAATTTGCCGAAGAAGGAATCAAGTAATAACCAAACCGATAAAGCCGTCTTTGAGATAGTCCGAAAGACGGCTAAATATTTGAAAGACAATCTGGGCAGGGTCAAAAGAATAGACTTCAAGGGCGCCTTCAACATGGTAACGGAAGTCGACCGCAAGACCGAAGAGATCGTCATAAAGACCCTCCGTAAACACTTTCCCGGAGACGGCTTTCTTTCCGAAGAGGCGGGCGGCAAGGAAGGGACTACCGGCCGAAAATGGGTCATCGACCCCCTGGACGGGACCACTAATTACGCCCATGGTTTTCCTTTTTACGCCGTTTCTATAGCCCTTGAGGAGAATGGCAAACCTGTATTCGGGGCGGTCTTTGATCCCGAACGCAATGAGCTATTTTCGGCGCACAAAGGCCGCGGGGCATACCTGAACGGCAAACCTATCAAGGTAAGCGGGGTTTCCAAACTTGAAAAGAGCCTTCTTGCCACGGGCTTTTCCTACAAAATAGCCGACCTAAAAGACAATAATATATGCCATTTTACGAACCTTTTATTCGCTTCCCAGGCAGTCCGCAGGGCCGGCAGCGCGAGCTTAGACCTGTGTTATGTAGCCTGCGGCCGTTTTGACGGGTTCTGGGAACTGGAACTAAACCCATGGGATACCGCGGCTGCCTGGTTGATAGTCAAGGAAGCCGGGGGAGAGGTGACTACATTTTCAGGGACGCCTTACAGCCATTACTTAAAGGAAATACTGGCAACAAACGGAAAGATCCATAAAGAAATGTCCCAAGTTCTGATCGCCGAGAAATAAAAACCCACCTAAAAACAACCAGATTGACCGATAATCGCAGCCCCAGAGACCTTAAAACCGGCGCTTTTCGCTCTCCAGCCAACGTCCTATAATAT
>JAGUXU010000039.1 GCA_020061685.1 Candidatus Omnitrophota bacterium | reverse complement strand
GCAAGGGACGCTCCTTGACGTTGATCATGGCACATACCCCTATGTGACATCCTCGAACGCCACGGCAGGCGGCGCTTGCACCGGTACAGGGCTCGGGCCGTCCAAGATAGACAAGGTCATAGGTGTAGTCAAAGCGTACACCACGCGCGTAGGCGAGGGGCCGTTCCCGACAGAGTTCGGGCCTGAACTGATGGAAACAATAAGGAAGAAGGGGAAGGAATACGGCGCGACGACGGGACGCCCCAGAAGATGCGGATGGTTTGACAGTTTGATAGTGCGCCATTCGGCGCTTGTGAACAGCCTTGATTCCATCGTCGTCACCAAATTGGACGTCCTCGATGAATTGAAGACGGTCAAGATCGCGGTCGCGTATAAATATAAAGGGAAGGCGTATAAGGATTTTCCGGCGAACATCGAGATGCTCTGGGATGTCAAGCCGGTATATGAGGAGTTGCCGGGCTGGGGAGAGGATACCTCGCATGTCGCAAGCTTCTCCAATTTACCAACTAACGCTAAGAAGTACCTAAAGAAACTTGAGAGTCTTATAGGCGTAAAGATAGAGCTTGTCTCGGTTGGTAGCAGACGTGAACAGGTTTTTAAGATGGGAGGAAACAAGGAGAATAGATGACTAACGTAGCTTTTACACCTTTTGCGTTTATGACAGATCCGGTCTTTACCGTGATGGAAAAATTCGCCCTCTGGTCGGTGTTGGGCGTGGCGATACTCGGCCTTATGTATGCGGCTTTTCTTATGATGCAGGTCTTGCGCTATGACAAAGGCACGCCGAAGATGCAGGAGATATCAGGCGCCATACGCTTAGGCGCGAACGCGTATCTTAACCGCCAGTTTAAAGCAATAATATTTTTAGTTTTCATACTGACCGCGGGATTGTATTTTACCGCGGGTGCCGCACATGTCCAGATAGGCAGGGCGTGCGCGTTTTTAATGGGCGCCTTCTTCTCGGCGATGGTGGGTTTTGTCGGGATGAACCTCGCGGTCCAGGGTAATGTCCGTGTCGCCGCGGCCTCAAGGACGAGTTTCGGGCAGGCTTTAAAGATCGCCTACAGGACAGGTACCATAACGGGCATGCTTACCGACGGCCTCGGGCTTTTGGGCGGCACGGTAATATTCATGATATACGGCGAGCAGGCGTATGAAGTCCTGCTCGGTTTCGGTTTCGGCGGCACGCTCCTGGCCCTGTTCATGAGGGTCGGAGGAGGCATATATACTAAGGCCGCTGACGTCGGCGCCGATCTGGTAGGAAAGCTTGAGAAGAATATTCCGGAAGACGACCCGAGGAACGCCGCTACCATCGCGGATAACGTCGGCGATAACGTCGGCGACTGCGCGGGTATGGCAGCCGACATATTCGAGTCATATGAGGTGACGATTGTCTCGGCCATGATCCTCGGATGGGCGTCGTTCGGGCACAAAGGCGTGATATTCCCGTTGTTGGTCCGCGCGATCGGCGTATTGAGCTCGATATTCGGGACGTATCTTGTCCGCACCAGCGACAAGGTGCGCAACGCCATGCACGCGATAAACATCGGCTTCTGGTCATCGGCCGCGGTCTCAATAATCGGTTTTGTGGCCATAGGATTCTATTACTTGAGGTTCCCCGATGCCGCCCAGCTTCCGAATTGGATAAGCCTCGGCGTGGCGGGGCTCGATATGAGGCCTGTATACACGACGATGGTAGGTATCATCCTGGCCATCACCATAAACCGGGTAACCGAGTATTTCACAAAACCGGAGGGCTTTCCCGTAAGATCGATAGCGAGGTCGACTCAGACCGGCCACGCGACCACTATAATCACGGGCCTCGCGATCGGTTATGAGTCAACAGTCTGGGCGATCATAATAATCGCCGCGGCTATAGGCGCCTCGGTCTTCATTTACGCGGGCACGAACCCGACGTTCATCGCGTATGGTGTGGCGATGTGCGGTATCGGAATGCTCACGCTTACCGGCAACAATATCTCGATGGACGTATTCGGGCCTGTCGCGGATAACGCCAACGGCATCGGCGAGATGGCGCATCTCGAGAAGGGCGCGCGCCAGACTTTGGCCGACCTCGACGCGGTAGGCAACACTACCAAGGCAATCACGAAAGGTATAGCGATAGGTTCCGCGGTCGTAGCGGCGGTCTCGCTCTTTAACGCGTATATCACTGACATCGCGAAAGCCACCGGAGCCACATACGAGCAGATAGCGGCATCACTCTCGATATCCGAACCGAACGTCTTTATCGGACTTTTGATCGGCGGAGCGATACCGTTCCTCTTCAGCTCGATGACGATAAGGGCCGTGGGACGCGCGGCGTTTTTGATCGTCAAGGAAGTAAGGAACCAGTTCAAGGATAAGGAGATATGGGAAGGCAAAAAGACACCGGATTACGGACGCGTAGTAGGCATCTGCACCGCGGCCGCTCAGAACGAGCTTATAGGTCCCGGGCTTCTGGCGATACTCGCGCCGATACTGGTAGGCCTTCTTCTCCATAAAGAAGCCCTCGGCGGCTTCCTCGCGGGCATGATCCTCTCTGGACAACTGCTGGCTGTCTTCATGGCCAATGTGGGAGGGGCGTGGGATAACGCGAAGAAAACAATAGAGGACGGGCTTTATGGTGGCAAGGGCTCCGAGGCCCATAAGGCCTCAATCACGGGCGATACCGTAGGCGATCCGTTAAAGGACACCGCGGGCCCGGCGTTAAATCCGCTTATCAAAGTAATGAATATGGTCGCGCTGCTTACCGTAGGCATCATGATAAAAAATGAGACATTGAGCCCCGGTGTCATCGTCGTTGGTATCGCCGGGATAGCGGTCATACTTTGGGTCATCTTCAGGTCGCGCCGCGAGAGCAAAGAGATGAGCATCGGCGACGAAGCGAAATAAGGGAGGCGAATTATGTTTAGATTGATCCCGCACGAGACGAAGTTCTTCGATATGTTCGAGAGGAGCGCGCAGAACCTTCTTAAAGGCGCGTATATCCTGAAAGATATCTCGAATGATTTTTCTACTCTTGCCGAGAACGCGGCGAAGCTGGAGCGGCTCGAACACGACAGCGACCAGATCACCCACGAGATCATGGAAAAACTGAACAAGACGTTCATAACCCCGATCGACCGCGAGGACATACATGAGCTTACCGCCGCGCTTGACGACGTCATGGATTTTATCGAGGCGGCTACCGAGCGCATGATCCTGTATAAGATCAAGACGCCGACTCCCGAGATGAAGGCGATAGCGGATGTCATCTTTAGGCAGGCGGAAGCGATAAACAAAGTGATCCCGCGGCTTAAGGATCTCAAGCACGCGCATATAATGGAGCACTGTATCGAGATAAACCGCCTTGAGAACGAAGGCGACAAGATCCAGAGAGAAGCGGTAGCCAGCTTATTCGATAACAGGACAGACCCGCTGGAAGTCATAAAGTGGAGGGATATCTACGACTACCTTGAGACCGCGACCGACAAATGCGAGGACGTGGCCGTTATAATAGAAGGGATATGCTTAAAGCATGCCTGAGGGACTTCTTCTCGTCACTCTGATCGGGTTCGCGCTGTTCTTTGATTTCTTAAACGGGTTCCATGATTCCGCTAATTCCATCGCGACGGTCGTCTCAACGCGGGTTCTTTCCCCGCGTTACGCGGTCATGTGGGCGGCGTTCTTTAATTT
>JAGUXU010000026.1 GCA_020061685.1 Candidatus Omnitrophota bacterium | reverse complement strand
TGATGCAAACGACTGAAATAGAAAGTGATTTAAATGATGCACTCTGGAAATTTTTAATGGACATCCAGAAAAATAATTTTTTTGGCATCGTTGAATTTCATTTTCAGAACGGGAAAATCGTGCGGGTCAAGAAGCAGGAAGTTTTTGAGCCTAAAGATTTGCTCAGCATAACAGTAAAACAGTAGTAAGCGCGGTCGAGCGGAATCGAAGCGCTGTTGGTCCCAATGTTAGAACAGACCGGCAGTGCTTTTTTGTTTGGGTAAACATGGAAACACAATGGCAGTTATTGTGGGTGTAAAGCATAATTCAGGCTAAGCCGTGAAGATCGCTATATATGGAGAACAGAGGTATTGTCCCGTAGAATCGCGGGAAAAATTCTACGAAAAAATCAACCCATTAAAAAGCCCTTGACAGGACATCAGATTTGATGTATACTACTAATATAAGATGCCCGCTCTATATATCATTAAATATTACGTGACAGCAAAAGGAGACTGTCCTTTCGCGGCGTTTCTTGAGGAAACGCAACCCAGGGTCAAGGCAAAGTTTATCAAGATACTTGACCTACTCAGTTATCAGGGGCCGAACCTCAGAAGACCGCATGCCGATGTCTTGCGGGATGGAATCAGGGAAATCAGGATTCGCCTGGGGACGAACCGGTACCGTGCGCTTTACTTCTTTATTAGTATTAGCAGGAAGGACATTATAATTACGCATGGGATACTTAAAAAGACCGATGAGGTTCCGCAGGGCGAGATAGAAAAAGCTCTTCGTTATAAAAAAGATCTTGAGAATCGCCTGAGCCATGGAGAGGTAACGCTATGAAAAGGAAACTGATTGATTACAAAAGGTGGCGCAATAAAGCGCTCAAAGACCCTAATGTCCGCAAAGCTTATAAAGAGGCCGATGATGACCCCTTTATTGAGGTATCTACTCAACTGATCCGCTTAAGGGAAAAAAATCATTTAACACAAGCGAAGTTGGCCAAAAAACTTCATACTTCCCAGCAGGCAGTCGCTCGCTTGGAATCGGTAACTTACAGAGGTTATTCTCTCCAAACCCTGGAGAAGATAGCCCATACATTCAACAAGAGACTGTCAATCCAGTTTCTATAACCTGTCCCGACGGGATGTCGTGGTAGGTAGTATGGAAGGGTCGGATGTCCTGTGGACTGTAGAGATGAAATCAAAAGATGAAAAGAATCTTAGCAGCTTGTGATATTTTTAATTTTCACGAGAGAAGAACATCACTGACTCAGTACCAATTGGGAGGCGCACCGAAACCCGATAATGTCGTACCACATGCTTGGACGAAACCCCTGCAAGGCCGCGTGCCCCTCCGCCTGAGGCGGACCCGCGGAAAAAACCGTGTCCTTGCAAAACAAAAAAGCCCTTGACTTGTGGCTCTCTAACCTGTATACTAATATATAGGTTTGGAGGAATATCAATGACCACTCAAATTATCGGTTTGGACCAGGTGCGGCATCATCTGTCAGGTCTTGTCAACAGCCTTGACCGAAGCCAACTTAGATATCTTGTCAGTTCTAGGGGCAGACCGAAGGCTGTTCTGATGAGTATTTCAGATTATCTGATGACCATCCTTAAACAAAAGCGGGCATCTGTTGTTGTAGAGCTCCAACTTGAATCTAAATCCAAAGGTTTGGATAAAGTTTCTTCAAAAGAAATTTTACGCGAAATTCGCGCGGCTAGGCGCGCTCATTTGTGATCCGCGTAGTCTTGGACACTAATGTTATTGTATCCGGTCTTTTGGCGGCGGATAGTCTTCCTGCTGCAATTCTGGACTTGGCTCTGCAGGGCAAAATCAATGCCGCCATTTCACATCCCATCATGGCTGAGATGGGTCATGTATTGCGTCGGCCAAGATTCGGTTTTGAACCCCGAAAGATTAGAAGTTTTCTTGCCTTGTTTAAATCCCGGTCCAAGTTGGTTTTTCCGAAGAAGATCCTGAATATTTGTCAGGACGACTTTTCTGACAATCGCTTTTTGGAATGTGCGGAAACCGCAAAAGCGGAGTTTTTAATCACCGGCAATAAATCTCACTTCCCGCTCCGCCACAGGAACACAGTCGTTGTCACTCCCCGGGAATTTTGGGAAGCCTATCTCTTACGAATGGCGCTTTAGCTGGAAACCTTACCGCTGCAGCCTAACGGCGCAATAGCGCTGATTCCAGTTCGCCTTCACCCCCATCGGCTGCTGCTATTGCTGCGGTAGTGGTGCCATGAGCCGCCGCGAATTACCCTTTTTCTGCCGCTCCATCCGGGCCAGGTCAGGCTATGCTTCGTACCAATTGAGGATCCTTGAGGATCCTTTTCAGGGCTGTTCTTGTAATAGTTCTCGTCATACCAGTCTAACACCCATTCCCAGACGTTTCCATACATGTCAAAAAGACCGAATTGATTGGGCTTCTTTTCGCCTACCGGGTGGGTTAGACCGCCGTAACTATTCACATACTTCTTGAAATGCAGATATCTTCCCGCTATAAATCGAAGGGGATGGTCTCTTTTGCCGGAATTCTTGGAATACCAGGCATAATCGCCGAGTGCGGATTCGTCGTCGCCAAAACTATATTTTGTGTCGGCCCCGCCCCTGGCGGCCTTTTCCCATTCAGCCTCTGTGGGAAGGCGCTTTCCCGCCCACTTGCAGTATGAATCAGCCTGATTCCAGTCCACGCAATTTACAGGATAGGTTTCCTCCAGCTCCGGATTACCCCAGTTACAGCCGATTCCTGTCATTGGGGCAGAGCACTTGCCGGCATCCGCACACTTCCTGTACTGGACGACGGTTACCTCGTATCTGTCCATTATTTTTGCAGAACCCATCTAACTTTTCCCTTCTATTAATCCCTTCTACTTAATATTCCCTGTGTAAATATTTTGACTTATCTACTTCTCCGTTATACGATGACTTGGGAAGAATTGAAGAACTGAAGCCGGCTGCTATAATTGCTTTAATTA
>JAGUXU010000008.1 GCA_020061685.1 Candidatus Omnitrophota bacterium | reverse complement strand
GCCTTACGCGCGAGGGGTCATATTCTACCGTCGCCTTCTCGGTCGCGAAATTGACGCCTGCCGAGACCACTCCGGGATTCTTTCTGAGGGAACGTTCTATCCCGGCGGCACAGGAAGCGCAATGCATATCCGCTATGAGAATAACGGCCTTCTCTGTTTTTGCCATCTTACTTCACTTCAAATTCCCTTAAAAACTTCGCGGTCTCCTCGGGAAGGGTGATATTTATGCTCATGCCGGAACCGATCTCGAATCCGGCGACGGTGGTGATGCGCGGCAGTATCTGGATATACCAGTGATAATATGGCTCGCAGGCGGAATAATGCGGCACCGACCTTATGCAATAATTGTAATCGGGGTTATTCAGGGAATAGTAGAATTTCGAGAGGATGTCCCTAAGTATCTGCGCCAACGGGCTTATGTCTTCCTCGTGAAGGTCTGCAAAAGACGTCACATGCTGAAGAGGCAGGATCCAAGTCTCATACGGAACCAAGGCGGCATAAGGCATAAACGCGATGAATTTCTCGTTCTTAAGTATGATCCGCTCTTTCTCGTGCAATTCATTCTTTATCATATCGCAAAAGACACACCTGCCTAATTCGTCAAAATATCTCTGCGCCTCGTAAAAGGCGTGCCTTATGTGATGAGGGACTATGGCGGTCGCCACTATCTGGGAGTGCGGATGGACCTGCGACGCCCCGGCCAGGCCGCCCTGATTCCGGAATATGATCACCAATTTATAGTGAGGGTCCCAGTCCAGCGCCAGATATCTCTCGTGATACGCCCTTATGATCCTTTCGACCTCTTCGGTATTCATGGTCGCGATAGTCTTGTTGTGAGCCGCATTTTCTATGACCAGTTCGTGTTTCCCGACGCCGTCCATGCAAAGATATATGCCTGACTTTGACCTCTTGACCTCAACCCTCGGGCTCGTTGACGGGACCAGCGCCGGAAATTTATTGGGTATGACCCTCAGGTACCAGCCCTTCTCGCCCGGCTTAGTGCCTTCCCTGCGATAACCGATTATCTCCTCTTTGGATACGGCCTCGTTCCCTTCGCAGAAAGGGCATTTAGGGTCGTAGGCGGGGTGCACTATGATCTCTTTCTTCTTTACGAACTCCTCCGGCCTTTTGGCGCGCTCGGTAGCGATGATGACCCATCTCTTCGTGGCGAGATTTTCTCTCAATTCAGGCATGTTCTTGCCCCCTTTTTATGCTTATTTTAATATAACGGACAGGCCGTGTAAAAGAAAATAGGTAAGCACCACTGACAGGAACGGCACGGCCAGCCAGATAAATCCGGTCCTTAGAAGATGGTGTTTCCTGGCGCTCTGCACGAACCCGGAATCGGCGCACCCGAGGCCTATCAAACCTGATGTCACGGTCACGGATACCGATAACGGGACACCGCTAAAAGAAGCCGATAATAAGGCGGTGGCGCTTATAAGCTCTATCAATATCGCCCTTGCGAAACCGACCTCGACGATCTCCTTGTCCGCCGTCTCCAGCGCAGCCCTGCCGAAGACAAGCGCACCCGCCGCGATCCCCATTCCGCCGAGGAGCAAGCCCCAGCGATTGTCTATTATACCTGCCGCGACGATCGGGCCCATGCTCTTGGCCGCGCCGTTCGCTCCTCCGGCGAACGCCACGTAACAACCGGAAAAAGTCAGCAGGGCACCTAAAAAACTCTTCGTCCCGCCGGTCATCTTAGGGCCGTTGAGGGGGTTTGTCATGCGGACATGCAATAGTTTTCCGCAGATAAATGCCGTTAAAAAAACGGCTATGGGCGAGAGCAGCCACCATTTCAGGATCATTGCCGTCGTCTCGACAGATATGTTCTTATAATAAAAACCGACGGCGGCTATGGAACAGACTATGGCATATGAATTGGGTATCGAGACCCTGAACCTGTTCGATATCAAGTCGAAGGCGGCGGAAACGATCATCACCACAAAGACGACGTAGATGTGCTCCCTGAACGCCCTCGCAGGGACAAGCTCGCCGCCTAAGGTCTTCAAAACGGGAAGGCCCGCGATTATCGCCCCCAGGATCACGAAGATAGCGATCAATGTCAGCGCTTCTTTTTTGGTGCGCGAACCGGTGCCGCACGCCGCGCCCATCTCGGCCGCGGAATTGTTGGCGCCTACGTTCATCGCCAGAAAGAGCGCTATAAGCACAAAGATAAAAGTCATGGAGTAATTATACCAGATTAAGAAGGATTTTTATAGTGTGTTGACAAACCCCTGATTCCGGCGAGGCTCTTGGGAATCCAGGATAAAAAAGGGTCGATAGAGACCGGCAAAGATGTCGATATCGTGATCTTTGACGAAAACCTTAAAGTAAAATACACGATCGTAAAGGGACGTATGGCCGCTTCTCTTTCTTAAGTCGTTAAAGTGGCTGTTTACCGGCCCATAATTCCTGCAGGGTATAATAACTTTTACGGATTTCTCTCAGAAATGGGCTATTCTTGCCGTCGCCCTGCCCGCAAATTCCGAACCACTCGGAATGGCCCCAACCGTCGGGGAACGGGCCGCTCGCCCTTGAATCGGTATTATGGATAGCGGGCTCTTTGCCTGAAAGCCACCATTCATCCATCCACTGATAGACGACAACGCCCAAGGCATTGCCGTATTTACTTCCGGCAGTGTTAGCCATTACATCTTCCCAACAACCGCGCAGATAATATGCCTGTTCGGTCTCGGCAATCTCCTGAGATTGGCCTTCATGATAAGCAGGGCAGCCATATTCACCGATGACGACGGGACGATCAAGGTATCTTTTGACATTCTTCCATAAATTACCGAATCCTCTCGAACCCCAGTATGCGTTGATCATAAAAATATCCACCTCAGGCGCATACTTGGAAATCAATTTCAAATGCTCGGTTGTGCCGTTTGATATAGCTACCGGACGGGTGGGATCCAGTTGATGGATTAATTTGGCGGCTTCATTGACAAATTGATAATAAGCCTTGGGATTTTCCTTAACATTACAGCCCAGAGAATATTCGCTCTCATTGCCCAAAACCCACATCAAGACATACGGCTCATCTTTGAAAGTAATCACCATATCCGTGACCGAAGCCAACATGTTTCTTCTATGATCGGCATTGCTATAGTCCGTGCCTTTTTCATAACCGGCCCCGGAACCGACGCCATACATACCGAAGAAATCGCCCATCATGACCATGATGCCGTAATTGTTATACAGGTCCCTTAATATC
>JAGUXU010000013.1 GCA_020061685.1 Candidatus Omnitrophota bacterium | reverse complement strand
CGAAAAATTTATGGTCGTCCTCATGCAGGCCCATATACTCGCGGTCGTGGCCGGACTTTAACCCCGATTCGTAGAACACTCCTCCGAACTGCGAATAATACAACTCATTGAATGCGGCGGTCTTGAGCCATCCCGGGGTCTTGGGACTGTTTATGATGGGATCCATCCAGTCGTCTATCTTCTTCTCCCAGATCCGGTAGTTCTCCAGCGCTTCTTTTGCGATATCGAAAGAACGTGCCGAATCTTTCCCGAAATACTCAGTATATTTCTTCCACCACTCTGTCCCGGATACGTAGGGGTCGCCGAATTTGACGACCGGAAAATCCCACGATATCACGACGGGCACGATCTTCGTCTCGCCCGGCTCCAGCGATACCTTGACGGCGATCGCGGCCGCGGAATCGGAACTGTCCAGCCTCCTGTTGTCCAATCGGCCGTCCGATTTAAAATCATTCCATATGTCCGAACCGTCGGAGTCCTCGTTCCAGCTAAGGGCGTAGGTGACATCCGCATCCTTTGATCTCTCGGTCGCAATACACCACTCGGAATTCTGTGTCTCGGGAACGTTACCGGGATGGTCCGCCTTCAATATTACGGCTGTCTTACCGCCTTGCTCTTTAAGGAAGTTCTTGTGCCCCTCCCGCGGGAGGATACAGTTGAATGGCGGATGCGGCCATGTAAGCATGATCGCCGCCTCTGCCTTTTCTCCCGTCGGATTGACGACCCTGAATTGCCATACCGCGACAGGATAAGAGGTCTCTTTATAATTATGCGGTATTATGGGCGAGAAGAATTTCTGGGAGATGTCCAGATCAAAACAGTCATAAGTTATCCAGCCGTTAGGCTGGAGGGCATAATAAACCGCCTCTCCGGCGCTTAATCTGTCCCACGCGCTTTTGACCGCCGGATTCGTCGATAATGTCCTGCATTTGGGCGGCCTATCGCCTACCTTCTCATAAAGATGGAAGGCCCCGCCTGAAAGCCAGCGTTTGTCAAAGAAGCCGACCTTCAGCGCCCACGGCCCGAACGAACCCGAGATGCTGTACATGAACGAACCCGCCCCGAAGCCGCCTAACGCGATGCCCCTGTCAGGCGAGGAACTTGCGGCATTAGACGGGACATCGCCGAGCTTCCTCTTCCACGCGCAATCCGGAATCCTGAAAAAATCTCTATGTTGTTCCATCTTAGTTGTCCATCTCCTTTGGCGCCGTTGTCTGCGGTTCTCCGAAACCGCACATCGCAAGCGCATTTTTTATCTTGTCATTACGCATAAAATATTTCCATATCATCCCTGTCCTGTGATTTTCTATCATCAGGACTATAGGCCCTTCGTCGATACCGATATATTTGGACGATACCCAATTCCTGTCCCAGTTGAAGGAATCGACAAAGCCGTATTTCCCCCAGATCTCATCTTTATGGTTGGCGTACAGGTATTTCATCAGTTTTATTGACAGTTCCGGAGTAAAGACTACCGAGCCTATCGCTGCGGTCGGCGCGACCGTACCGTCGTTTTCCCCGTTAGGCGCACCGTATGCCTTATATCCGTCGGGCCCGTCGCAGGCCGTAAGGCCCCACGAATCCGGGCCGTACGATTTGCTGCGATTCATATTATCGATGCACCACTGCCTGTTGGCCAGCGTCGCCTGTACGGAATTCTCAAAGTAGTCCATATGATTGTCTCTTTTGCCCTTAAAATCGACGAAGATGTGCGAATATTGATGGATAAAGAGGGGCGGAGGGCCGATAAATTTAAACTCTTTATAAGTCGTCAAGGGCCGGGCGAAGGCATCCCACGAACCGGCGGGCATAGGATGCGTCTTCGAGCCTATACCCAGAAGATTAAGCACCATATGTTCAGAATAACTGTTCCACCTGTACGGCAGAAATCCCCCTTCCGGTGTCCATCCCATACTCGCTGTGGTGCCGTTATCCATCATCCACTGCCAATCGACCCTGTCATACAATTCCTTGGCCAGGGCCTCTATCTCCGTGCCCTTAAAATATTCTCCCGCGAATACCACCCCCGCCATCAATAGCGTCGTATCTATCGAGGAGAGTTCGCACTCTCCCCAGCGCTCGCCTGTCTTCATATTCAGGAAATGATAATAAAACCCGTGGATGTTCTCGACGCCGTTCTTGAAAAATTTAAGCGTCGTAAGGATCCTGTCGTAGACATCCCTCTTCGGAAGCCAGCCGCGGCTTTCCGCCACACACAGGACCGGCAGGCCGAAACCGACCGAAGCGATGCTCGCCATGGGGTAATCGTCCTCAAACGTCGTCTTACAGAGATCCTTGACAAGGCCGTTTTCCGGATTGGCCTCGTTCCAGAAGAACATCGCCGCCGTTCTTTCGATCAGGTCCAGGAATTGCTCTTCGCTCATAGACTCCAGCGGCGGCGATTCCGCCCTGAGGACCGGCTGTCTGCCTACCCCCTCCCTCTTTCCTTCAAGGACCAGGCCATCGGCATAGATAACACCGCTATACGGCTGGCCGTAATCTTGGCGGAAGGTGATGGAAAAATTATCCATATTATACCAGTCCTTTATGGCCTTGAAGTCGTTGAGAGGGATCGTGACCTTCTGCCATTTCGTCGTAACGCCTCCCGGCAGGTAGGACTTCACGTCCAGTTTATCCTCGAACCAGGCGCCGTCTTTCAGCCCTATCTTAAAGACCTCTCCGCCCTTTTCCCCTTTTACCCGGAAGGTCACCGCTCCATATCTGCTCAGGTCCTTTCCGATCAGGCCGAACCAAAAACCGGATTCCTGTTTTTCTAAAGCAACGTTATACTTTAACTGCAAAGCCGGGACGCCGGATATACGCGCCTGCTGGATGTCATAGGCCGAGGCCGCAAACCCCTTTTTATTCCCCCACGTCCCCTGCATGGCCTCCGGGACAAGAAGGTTATTCTTCGGATTTTCGGCGGCGGAGGCCGGGGCGATATCGCGGCAAACAAAAAGTGATAGTAGCGTTATTCCCAGGCTTAACTTCAAAAATCCTCTCATCAAGATCCTCCTCTTGTCATGATCCTGTCAAGCAAATAAGCGGCGGTAAAAAGCGCCCCGAATAAAAGATGTATGGCTATAGTCAGCGCATTCGCCGGCAAGAGCTCTTTTATCTGATTGAAGTGCTTCGTCAGGACCTTTATGGCTTTGACGGCTAACGGCGCAGTCAATAGCGTAACAAGCGTTAACGCCGGAAATACCTTCAGGATGACTCCTAAGACAACCGCGCAATATGTAAAAATCAAAAAAATACGATAATAACGGACCGCTTTCTCTTTTCCCAGCATCACGACGGTATTGTTCTTGTGCGCCTTCTTGTCCGCCTCATAGTCGGGAAATTGGTTTATATACTGCACGAGCGCGATCAGGATACCGATGGGAACCGACGCCCACAGGACCTGCCAAGAGATCGAACGCGCCTGTACGTAGTATGACCCGATGACCATTAACGGCCCGAACCCTAACCCGGTCGCCGCTTCCGCGCATCTTGTATAGCCGATCTTGAGCGGTTCACCGGTATAGAAGAACGCAAGGAAAACTCCTATTATCCCGATCATGAGTATGACATTGGTCTTTAAAAGGTAATTGATATAGAGCCCTATCGCGCTTCCGATGGCGAAACAAATAAGTGATGCCAGCAGGACCTGCCCGGGTTTTAAGGTCCCATCCCGAAGAAATCTGCTGCCGCCGCTAAAAGGGGTGGGCGTTTTATTTACGACGTCATTTCCGGTCTTATAGTCATAATAGTCGTTGGAATAATCCAGACCGGCATGTATAAAGATCCCGCCTATCAAAGTAAGCCAGAACAATCCCCAGTCTAGCACTCCGGCACGATTCCAGGCTATGGCGGCGCCTAGCGCTATGGGGATTATTGTGGCTGTAAAGAACTGCGGCCTCGCCGCTACAAACCAAAGTAAGATCTTATTCATATCTAAGCGACTGCGGTTTGCCCTACTCGTATACAGCCATTATAAACAACAGGTCGGACAACCTGTTAAGGTAGGCTAAGATGCAAGGATTTAATTTCTTCTTTTTATTAAGCTCCGTGACCAGGCACTCCGCCCGGCGCACTACCGTCCTGGCGATATGCAAGACCGCGGACTGTTCGTTTACGCCCGGCACGATAAACCCGGACGGGACGCGCGCGTTCCTCTCCATGATATTCCCGATGTTCTCAAGCTGATTTACATCCTCGCCCCTGACCGGCTTTAGGGATGCCGATTTCCTCTTGCCGCCCGAAGCCACCTCCGAGATTATCCTGAACAGATCCCGCTGGATCGAATCGATGGTCTTTCTGGTGGCCGTATCCTTTGTCTTTGCCTTTGCAAGGCCGAGGAAAGAGATGGATTCATCCAGTATACCAACTGCCCGGACTTTCAAATCGTATTTAGGCACGGACTTGCCTTTGCAGATCTGCGTCTTTCCGTTATCGCCACGCTTTGTGGTTATCCTCATCATTTGACCCTGTATTTCGCGGTGACGGTGGTCTTCATGCCGCCGCGGACGTTAAACTCGCCGGTCACCATACACCACTTTGGTTTGCACGCACTTACGATATCCTTTAAGATCCTGTTGACGGCATTCTCATAAAATATCCCCAAGTTGCGGTAACCTAATATGTAATATTTAAGCGCCTTCAGCTCAACGCATAGTTTATCGGGAAGATAACGGATGGTGACGGTCCCGAAATCCGGAAGGTTCGTCCGCGGGCAGACAGACGTAAACTCAGGGATAGAGATCGTTATCTCATAACCCTTATACTGGTTCGGCCAGCAGTCTATCTTCGGAAGTACCGCGTCAATGCCGCAGCCGGCATGTTTATCCGTATATATCTTTTTCATTTTCCCATAAGTAAAAATCCGGACAGATTAAAGTAAATAAGCAAAGTAACGATATCGCAAACGGCAAGAACAAAGGGGCCGGATGCCAATGCGGGATCAATATTTACCGAGCGGAACAGAAGCGGCAGGAAAGAACCGATAACGCCGGCGACAGTGATTGCCAGCGACATTGAAAACGCCAAAGCGCCCCCCAAATTCGGGTTACCCTGCCAAAGCGCGGCCGT
>JAGUXU010000035.1 GCA_020061685.1 Candidatus Omnitrophota bacterium | reverse complement strand
AGAATAGGAGGTGAAATTAATGACAATTATGCAGGAAAAAAAGAAGAGCCTGATAGAGAATTTCAAACAGAGCGAGAAAGACACAGGCTCGGCTCCGGTCCAGATAGCGCTTATTACGGAAAGGATAAACCTTCTGACCGAGCACTTTAAAATCCACAAAAAGGACCACCATTCCCGCCAGGGGCTTCTGAAGCTGGTAAGCCAGAGGCGCAAGCTCTTGGATTTTCTCAAGCGAGAAAGTTCCGAGCAATATCAGGAAATCCTTGATAAATTAGAGCTGAGGAAGTAGGGCCTTCATCTTTTTGCCTTTTTATCAAGCGCGAAGATGAAGGACGGTGCAATTTTTTGTCTTAATTGTCCTTAATAAATACAAATATGATGAAAAAATTCGAGACTAAATGCGGAAGAAATGATCTGATATTTGAGACCGGAAGGATGGCCAAACAGGCCGGCGGGGCGGTAACCGTCCAATACGGCGGGACCGTCGTCTTGGTGACAGCGACCATGTCCAAAGAGCCTTCCAAGAACGCGGATATTTCTTTTGTCCCCCTGACCGTCGAGTATCAGGAGAAGACATACGCCGCCGGAAAGATACCCGGCGGATTTTTCAAGCGTGAAGGCAGGCCCTCGGAGAAAGAGGTCCTGACCGCGCGCCTTATAGACAGGCCGATAAGGCCGCTGTTTCCCGAAGGCATCGGCCACGAGATACAGATAATGGCCCTGGTCTTATCCCATGACGGAGAGAACGACCCGGATGTCCTGGCGATAAACGCCGCTTCCTGTGCGCTCGGGATCTCAGACATACCTTTTAATTATACGATCGGCGCCGTCCGCGTGGGGATGCTCGAAGGCGAATTCGTGGTCAATCCGACCTTTGCGGAACTGGAGAAGAGCCCTGTGGACCTTGTCGTCGTCGGCACCAAGGATAATATCATAATGATAGAATCCGGGATGAACGAGGTGCCGGAAGACGTCGTCCTGAAGGCGATAGAATTCGGACACAAGAATCTGGCATCGTCGATAGATATGCAGGAGAAGTTAAAACAGGAATGCGGAAGGCCCAAGGCGGAAGATATCACCTTCAGGTCCGTTGACGCCGGGCTCTACGACAAAGTAAAAGAGCTCTCGCTTAACAAGATAAAGGAAGTGGAACTGGCCAGCAGCAAAGAAGAACGCGAAGAGTTGATGGACCTGATAGCGAAGAACATGATCGAGGCGCTGGTAGTTGAAGGTTCGCCTTATACAGAAGCGGAAGTAAAGGCGGCGCTGGTAAAGATAGAGAAGGAAGAAGTAAGGCGGATAGTCTTAGATAAGAAGAAGAGGATAGACGGCCGTGGTTTTAAGGATATCCGCGAGATTACCTGTGAGATAGGGGTCCTGCCGAGGACTCACGGTTCGGCGTTATTTACCCGCGGGCAGACGCAGAGCCTTTCAGTCACAACCTTAGGCACGTCCGCAGACGAACAGACGATAGACGCGCTAGAGGGCGAGACGTCAAAGTCTTTTATGCTGCATTACAGTTTCCCGCCTTTCTCGGTCGGCGAAGTAAGGCCGGTAAGAGGACCGGGAAGGCGCGAGATAGGCCACGGCGCCTTGGCGGAGAGGGGTTTAAAACCCGTGATGCCGTCAAAAGAGGATTTCCCATATACCGTCAGGGTCGTATCCGAGGTACTGGAGTCCAACGGCTCCTCGTCTATGGCTACGGTCTGCGCGGGAACGCTTGCGCTTATGGACGCGGGCGTCCCGATAAAAGCGCCTGTCAGCGGCATCGCGATGGGGCTGGTAAAGGAGAAAGATAAAGCGGTCATACTGACCGATATCTCCGGCCTCGAGGACCATTTCGGGGATATGGATTTCAAGGTGACCGGCACCGAAAAGGGAACGACCGCGGTCCAGCTGGACTTGAAGATAGACGGCATATCGATAGATATATTGAAGGCAGCGCTTGAACAGGCGAAAGAAGCGAGGATGTTCGTCTTGGAGAAGATAAAGGCCACCATCGCGGCGCCAAGGCAGGAGTTATCGCAATTCGCCCCGCGCATAGTCTCGTTCAAGATAAATCCGGATAAGATCAGGGATGTCATAGGCCCGGGAGGCAAGGTCATACGCAAGATAATAGAAGATACCGGTGTCACCATCGATATTGAGGATGACGGCACGGTGAACGTCGCCTCTGCCGACGGCGAAGCCCTCCAGAAGGCCCTGGACATCATAAACAAACTGACCGAATCCGCGGAGGTCGGCAAGATATATACGGGCAAGGTCAAGAGGATAATGCCTTTCGGCGCGTTCGTCGAGATACTGCCGGGGCAGGAAGGTCTTGTCCATGTTTCCGAGTTGTCCGACACATACGTGAAGAATGTCGAGGAAGTGGTGAAACTCGGCGATGAGTTCCCCGTGAAACTCGTCGAGATAGATGAGCAGGGCCGCCTGAATCTAAGCAGGAAACAGGCGATGCCCGGCGCCGTAAGCAAGGCTTACAGCGAGGGCGGAAAAGAAGAGCGCGGCGGCAGGGACAGGAACGAAAGGAGACGCAGGTAAAGAGGTGAATCCCGCACCTTTCTTTAATTCAGATGTATCAAGTTTATCTGTTAAAAAGTAAGAAAGATAGTTCATT
>JAGUXU010000053.1 GCA_020061685.1 Candidatus Omnitrophota bacterium | reverse complement strand
GGCGTTCTTCAATTTCATCGCGTTCCTTTTCTTCGGGCTGCATGTCGCCAATACATTAGGTAAAGGTATCATAGATATCGCGGTCGTAGATAAGGGAGTCATCTTCGGTACGCTCGTGGGCGCCTGCGGCTGGAATCTCATCACATGGTGGCTCGGTTTGCCGACGAGCTCGTCCCACGCGCTTATCGGGGGCCTGGTCGGCGCGGCACTGGTCAAGACAGGGCCGGAGGCGCTCGTATGGAAAGGTATAACCAAGACAGTCACCTTTATTTTTGTTTCGCCGGTACTGGGTTTCATATTAGGGATAGTATTCGGCGTCGTCGTTTACCGCCTATTCAGGAGAAGCGCCCCGTTAAAGGTGGACCATATATTCAGGAAGGGCCAGTTGGTGTCCGCCGCGCTTTACAGCCTGGGCCACGGCGGGAATGACGCGCAAAAGACGATGGGCATCATCGCGAGCCTTCTTTTCAGCGCCGGATTTTTGGGAAAGGAATTTCACATCCCGTTCTGGATCGTCCTTAGCTGCCACGGCGCCATCGCCCTCGGCACGCTGTTCGGCGGATGGCGTATCGTAAAGACCATGGGCCAGAAGGTCGCTAAGCTCAAGCCTGTTGACGGATTTTGCGCGGAATCCGGCGCGGCCGCCACACTCTTTATGGCATCGGGTTTCGGTATCCCTGTCAGCACCACGCATACCATCACGGGCGCTATCATGGGTGTGGGCTCTCTCAAACGCCTTAGCGCGGTCAAGTGGGGTGTCGCCGGGCGGATCATATGGGCATGGATACTGACGATCCCGTGCTCTGCGGCGATATCGGCGTTAGCTTACGGCTTGACTCGGTTTTAGTTTGACATATAATCGGTTTTTTGATACCATTTAATTTTACGGAGTCGCTTACATGAAGAAGTACTTCCTTACGATAATAACGGCCTTCTTTATTTTTTCTTATTCAAATGCGGCGGATCCACAGGAGAGCGGCGAAGCCCCTGTTCCCGCGCCCGCCGAAGAGGCGGTGACGGCTGCGGAGGTACCGGCAGTCGAGACGACCGCGCCGGCGCCTGAAGCCGTGCCCGAAGTCCCTGCCGAGGGCGAAGAGGTAGTCTTGATAGACGATGCCTTGCCTGACGGCGCGACCACAGAAGGGGTATGGGAGTGGGACACGTTATTAAAATATAGCGGCGAGAGATCGCATACCGAATCCGCCGCGAAAGGCATCACGGAACATTCTTACAGGACAAACCCCATCGTAATCCCGAGAAACTCCGTGATAGAGCAATATATATACCTCGATCCGGATAATATGCCGAAGGGCATAATGCTTAAATTCAGGTTTGAGAACGACGGCAGAGAGGACGAGATAGGAATATATCGCGAGGGAGAGGAAGAAGTTTTCGTCTTCAGCAACGACGAGCCCATGCTATATGACGGCACATTGCCCAACGCCGGAAAATGGGAAAAATTGCAGATCTATTGCGATGACCTCGGCCTCGTAGGCGCTAAATTGACGGGGATATCATTTGTGACTTACGGGGGCAGGGCCTATTGGGATCTGACCCGCATTCGTGCGGCCAAGGAAGGCGAACAATATCCTCCGGAAGAATAAATAATTTAAAAAGGAGAAGATCGATGGTCAGTAGAGTAGTCGGTGTTTTGTGCGTTTTGTTCTTTTTGGTCTCGATATCCGCTTCTGTCATGGCTATGGGAAGGAAAGTGAGGCCGGCCCAGCAGCCGCCGTCCTTGGAGGCGAATCAGCCCGAAGTGGAATTGATAAAACCTGAAGAACTGCTGCCCACGTCGCCGATCAACGAAGAGATGAAGGAGAAGAAACCGCAGGAAGTATCGGTCCAACTGGCGCCGGATGAGGCGACGAAGAACAGGCAGATACAGACCGCCCTGAAGAACGCGGGTTATGACCCCGGCCCCATAGACGGAAAGATCGGCGCTAAGACCAGGAAGGCCGTAAAGGATTTTCAGGCGGCAAACGGACTTAAGGCCGACGGGAAAGTCGGCCCCAAGACGTGGGCCAAATTGAACGCATATATATTGCGGGAAAATTACGAGAAAGGAGGCAAGTCAAGATGATGAATATCTCAAAGATAAGGATATTGGCTACGATTTTAGTATCAGTGTTTGTTATCTCGGGTTGCGCCGTAGGTTTTTATAAACGCAGTCCGAACGACATGAAGAAGATAGAGGACTTAAGCGCCGAGGTA
The DNA here is from genome assembly GCA_020061685.1 of Candidatus Omnitrophota bacterium. GTDB lineage: Bacteria > Omnitrophota > Gorgyraeia > Pluralincolimonadales > Pluralincolimonadaceae > JAGUXU01. Next base: position 5,559 of record JAGUXU010000053.1, on the reverse strand, counting down.
GAGCGGCTTAAATTATTGAGAAGCCAGGATAGGAGAGAGCTTGAAGCCGCGAAGGCCGAGCTCGAGAAAAGATTAAGGGGGACAGCAGGCGTTTCTGTCGGGATGGATGAGAGAGGTGTTGTCGTGACTTTCATCTCGGAAGTCCTCTTTGATTCCGGAAAATCGAAGATAAGGCCGGAGGCGGACGAGGTCCTTGATAAAGTTGCGAAGGTAATCAATGAGAGGGTCGCGGACAAGAATATCGCCATCGAAGGCCACACCGATAATGAGCCAATAAAGAAATCGGGATGGAAGTCCAACTGGGAGTTATCGACGTCGAGGGCCACCTCCGTATTGCATTATCTGGAAAGCAAAGGGACCGCGCCGAAGAGGATGCAGGCGACAGGATACGGCGAATACCGCCCGGTCGATTCCAATGATACCAAGGATGGAAGGCAGAAGAACAGAAGGGTGGAGATCATAATCTTGCCCAAGATGTCTAAGGCAGAGGCGGAATTCTTAAGAGAACATGAGAAGGACTCTGGGTACATAAAATAGAGATTTCCTCTTCAACGATGTTTCTCAAACGCCGCCTGCTCCAAAGAGGCGGCGTTTCCTTCTTAAAAGGAGTGATACGATGAGAAGAAAGATCAAGCAGGCAGGGAAGGCCGGAGCAAAGGCGCCCAGGAAGAAGCCGGTAAAGAAGGCCGTTCCGAAGAGAAGAAGAGTAAAAGCGGCCGCGAGGCGCGCCGTAAGGAAAGTCAGGCGCCCGAAAGCGGTCCCGGAATTGATGGGGACAGGGGCTGTCGTAGAGGCGCAGCGGCACAAAGCCGAAGAGGCGAAATATTATCCGCGGCCGAGCGCTTATATGCCGCCGAGGCAATGGGAAAGAGAGGAGCTTCCTTCCTCTTACGGCGATACAAGGATAGTCCTTATGACGCGGGATTCACATTGGATATTCGCCTATTGGGAGATCACCGACGCAAGAAGGATGGACATCGAGCGCGAGGCGCATGCCGGATGGGACGGATTAAGGAAAGTCCTAAGGGTCTATGATGTCACCGATATAGAATTCAACGGCACCAACGCGCATAAACACTTCGACATAGATATAACGCCGGAAGCGGGTAATTGGTATATCCGCGTGGGAGAAGCCAACAGGTCGTGGTGCGTGGACTTAGGGGTGATAACCCCGGACGGGAAATTTATCGTTATAGCCCGTTCGAACGTAGTCGGCACTCCGCGGGATACCGCCTCGGATGTCATCGACGAAGAGTGGATGTCCATAGAGGAGGATTTTCTGAAGTTATACGGCCTGTGGGGCGGGTTTGCCGGCGCCTCTCCGGGCAAGGCGCAGATAAGAAAGATATTGAAAGAACGGCTGGAGAAGGAGTTATCCTCGGGCGCCGTCAGTTCATTCGTGCGCCCCGCCAAATACCGCGGTTTCTGGATGGTTGTAAACACAGAGCTCGTATTATACGGCGCGACCGAACCCGACGCGTCCGTTACGGTCCAGGGCAGGCCGATAAAACTTAATCGCGACGGCACGTTCAGCCTCCGGTTCGCGCTTCCCGACGGAGAACAGGTCATCCCGGTAAAAGGGGTATCCGCCGATAAAGAGGAAGAACGCACAATAACGCCCATCGTGAAGAAATACACAAAATAATGGAAAAAGGCTACCTCTCTATCGTCCTGCACAGCCATCTTCCGTATGTTCGCCATCCGGAATACGAGGACTTCATGGAAGAGGATTGGCTGTATGAAGCCATCACCGAGACATATATCCCGCTCATAAACGTCTATAACGGGCTTATAAGGGACGGCGTGGATTTCCGCATCACGATGACCATAACGCCTTCCTTATGTTCCATGCTCGCGGACCCGCTTCTTCAGGACAGGTACATAAAGCATCTGGACACGCTGATCGAACTCTCGAATAAAGAGGTTGAGCGGACCAGATGGGAGCCGGCGTTCAATAACCTCGCCCTTATGTATCAATCAAAATTCAACGAGACGCGCCATATCTTCATCGAGACATACAAGAAGAACATCCTGACCGCCTTCAGGGAATTTCAGGATATGGGAAAACTTGAGATCATAACCTGCAACGCCACTCACGGCTTCCTTCCGCTCATGGAGACCTGCCCTAAATCTGTCCGCGCGCAGGTCGAGGTGGGGGCCAATAACTACGAGAAACATTTCGGAAGGCGTCCCCGCGGCATATGGCTTGCCGAGTGCGGTTATTATCCGGGAGTGGACCGGTATCTCAAAGATGCGGGCATCAAATTCTTCTTCGTCGATACCCACGGCATTCTGCACGCGAGCCCGCGCCCGAAATACGGCGTCTATGCCCCCATATATTGCAAGTCAGGGGTCGCCGCCTTCGGAAGAGATTTTGATTCGTCCAAACAGGTGTGGAGCGCGATAGAGGGATACCCCGGCGATTACAATTACCGCGAGTTCTACCGTGATGTCGGTTTTGACCTGGATTTTGAATATATAAAGCCCTATATCCACAAGGACGGCATAAGGATGAATACGGGCATAAAGTATTACAGGATAACCGGAAGGACCGATCATAAAGAACCGTATAATCCGGATTGGGCGCGCGAGAGGGCGGCTTCCCACGCCGGAAATTTTATGTTCAACAGGGAAAGACAGGCCGAATACCTCTTTGATATAATGAAGAAGAAGCCGATAATAGTCGCGCCCTATGACGCCGAACTGTACGGCCATTGGTGGTATGAAGGGCCGATGTTCCTGGATTACCTCTTCAGGAAACTGCACTACGACCAGAAGACGGTAAGGCCGATAACGCCCTCGGAATATCTCGCGCAGAACCCCACGAACCAGGTGGCCACGCCCTCGATGTCCAGCTGGGGATACAAGGGCTATTGCGAACACTGGCTCGACGGCTCAAACGACTGGATATACAGGCATCTTCACAAGGCATCCGAGAGGATGACGGAACTCGCCGATAGCTATCCCAACGCCGACGGATTGCTGCGCCGCGCCTTAAATCAGGCGCTGCGGGAATTATTACTGGCGCAGTCCAGCGACTGGGCGTTCATAATGAAGACAGGCACGGTCGTCCAATATGCCGTCAAGAGGACCAAGGACCACATCCTTAGGTTCACCCGGCTCTACGAGGACATAAAATCAAACCGCATAGACGAGGGCTGGCTTGCGGATATCGAGTGGAAGGATAATATCTTCCCCGAGATAGATTACAGAGCCCATACCTGATATGCTCGACCGGAATAATCTTCCCCAACATATAGCGATAATAATGGACGGGAACGGCAGGTGGGCGAAACTGCGCGGCCTTCCCCGTATTATGGGCCATCAAGCCGGCATCAAGGCGGTCAAAGAGGTGATAAAGGCGTGCCGGGAACTCGGGATAAAGTATGTGACGCTTTACGCCTTCTCTATCGAGAACTGGAAGAGGCCGAAGGAGGAAGTCGAGACGCTGATGGGTTTCCTTAACGAGTATATAGACAAGGAACTGGCTTCGTTCGTCAAGAACGACATAAGATTGAACGTCATAGGGCGGATGGGCGGCCTTCCCGATTACGTGCAGCCGAAATTGAGGAAGGCGATAGACAAGACGAAGGGTTGCGGCTCTATGGTCCTGAACGTCGCCCTTAATTACAGCGGCAGGAGCGAGATAGTGGACGCCGCGAAGAAGTTCGCCTCGCAGGTCAAGTCAGGCAGGCGCGAGATAAACGATCTGGATGAAGAATCGTTCAATGAGCTTTTGTATACCAAAGGCCAACCCGACCCGGACCTCCTGATCCGCACCTCGGGCGAGATGCGGATATCCAATTTCCTCCTGTGGCAGATATCGTATTCGGAGATTTATATCACGCCTAAACTGTGGCCGGATTTCGGGAGGAAGGACCTTGAGGAGGCGATAGCCGCCTACCAGAAAAGGGAGAGAAGGTTTGGGGCATGATGGAAAATAATAATCTTATCCCGAGGTTTATATGGTCCTTGGTCCTGATCGCCTTCGTCGTATTTACCATATTTATCTTTCCCAACTGGTTCTTCTGCCTTGTGCTGACGGCGATGATTGCCGCGGCGTTATATGAATTTTACTCGCTTGTGGAGAAGAAGGGCGTGCCCATCTTCAAGGTAAGCGGCATCGCGATAGGCATCGTCGTGCCGCTTTCCATATTCTTTTCCTTCGAGCCCACTAAGGGCTGGGAACTCCTGTTCATAATCGCGGTCCTGCTTACGATATTTATATTACAATTCACCCGTAAGGAAAGCAATCAGGCGATAGTGGGTGTCTCCACGACCATATTCGGCATCCTCTATATAAGCTGGACGTTCAGTTTTCTGATGAAATTGAAGCTCATCTCCGAGCCGTATTTACCGTCGGGAGCCCTGCTCGTCGCTTTCCTGCTCTTGGTCACGAAATCCGGAGACATCGGCGCCTATTTTATCGGCACCGCTTTCGGAAAACACCATCTCATCCCGCGCATAAGCCCGAAGAAATCGGTGGAGGGAGCGATAGGCGGGTTTATATTCAGCGTGGCCTTCGCCGTATTGAGCAAATATTACCTGCCGGCTGTGCCGGTATTACATCTGGTCATCCTGGGGTGCTTATTAGGGATCCTGGCGCAGGTCGGGGACCTCTCCGAGTCGCTTATCAAACGGGATTGTCAGGTAAAGGATTCCGCGAACCTGATCCCGAGCCTCGGCGGGATATTGGACCTGATAGACAGCATACTATTTACCGCCCCCACACTTTATTTTTACGTTAAGAAATTTCTCATATGAAAAAGATAACGATATTAGGCTCTACCGGTTCTATCGGCACGAACGCCCTTGACGTCATAGCGCGGCACCCCCGCGAATTTTCGGTCGCGGCGCTCGCCTCGTATTCAAATGTGGAATTGCTGGCGCGTCAGGCAAAGAAATTTCGTCCCAAGTTCGTGGCGGTCTGCGACGGGTCTAAATTCAGCGAGTTAAAGAGGGCGCTTTCGGGTTCGGGCATAAAGATCACCTGCGGTTGTTCGGGCGTAGAGGAAGCGGCGCGATATGACAGCGCAGACATAACCCTTGTGGCGATAGCCGGCTCAGCCGGGCTTATACCTACTCTTGCCGCCATAGAACAAGGGAAGACCGTGGCGCTCGCCAACAAGGAGCCGCTCGTCATGGCCGGCGGCATAATAACCGCCCGCGCAAAAAAGAAAGGGACGAAGATAATCCCTGTTGATTCCGAACACAGCGCGATATTCCAATGCTTAAACGGCCACAGGCGCGCGGACCTCAAGAAGATATACCTTACCGGTTCGGGAGGGCCCTTGCGGAATATCAGCGTCAAGAAGTTCGGGGGATTGTCTCCGGAAGAGGTCATAAACCATCCGAGATGGAAGATGGGGAAGAAGATATCGGTCGATTCCGCCACACTTATGAACAAGGGGCTTGAGATAATAGAAGCGAAATGGCTCTTCGGCGTCGGGGTCGATAAGATAGATGTGCTTATTCATCCCGAAGCGATAATCCATTCAATGGTGGAATATGTGGACGGCTCGGTGATAGCGCAGTTGTCCATTACGGATATGCGCCTTC
>JAGUXU010000133.1 GCA_020061685.1 Candidatus Omnitrophota bacterium | reverse complement strand
GTAGGCCCGCCGACTTTCGTAAAGGAAGGATTCAGGATAGGCGCGGGGGCCACGATGATAGTCCAGGGCACAAATAACACAAATGCCGAAGAGGAGAAGAAGAAAGGCAGGGCCGACGCTTCATTCTCCGAAGACATAACTATCTCACAGGAATTTGCGGAAATAGGAGGAAGGGCGTTTTTACATCTTGAAGCCGGGCAGGGCGACGGACTCACAAATGAACTTTCGCTTTATAGTAACGTCAACGGGGATGCCCTCGACGATAACAATGTCACGGTCTCGGAGATCTGGTACGAGAAGGAGCTCTTTGATCATAAGGCGATGCTGACGTTCGGAAAACTTGACGCGACGGTGTATTTCGACGATAATAAAGTCGCGAATGACGAGACGGTACAGTTCCTATCGGACATGTTCATAAACAACCCCGCGATAGAATTCCCGGACTACACGCTGGGGCTGCGCGCGGCGGTATTGCCGGTCGACTGGCTCGAGTTTAATTACGGAGCATTCGATTCCAATAGCGATTGGGATAATATCGGAAACAACCTTTTTAATATAGGCCAGGTAACTTTCAAGACGGATTTCTTCGAATTGCCGGGCAATTACAGGTTCCTCGGCTGGCATAGCAGGGCGCGTCATACCGAATGGCTGGACGCGGGAAAAGAGAAAGAGGACGCGTATGGTTTCGCGTTAAGCTTTGATCAGAAGGCCCACGATATCATAACGCTCTTCGCCCGCTACGGATGGCAGGACCCGAAAGTATTTAATCCCGATATCACGGCCTCGGGAGACCTCAATTATTCGCTGAAACATTCCTGGAGCGCCGGCCTTCAGATAGAGGGCAAACCGTGGCGCCGCGAGAACGATATCATCGGTTTTGCCGTCGGGCAGGCGATACCTTCCGGCGACTACAAGAAAGCGGGAGAATCCTTCGATCCTGACACAGGCGAACTGCTTACCGCTGCATGGCGCGGTAAAAAAGAAGGCCATTTCGAGGCGTATTACAAGTTGCATATAAACGACCATCTTTCGGTCAGTCCGGATTTCCAGTATATCTGGGATCCGTTCGGGAAGGATATAGCCGGCGATACCGCGGGCATTTGCGTCTACGGCGTAAGGACGCAGGTCGATTTCTAAAAAGCAATTAAAGAAGGAGGGGGGAATATGCATATACCGGACGGTTTTTTATCCCCGGGCGTATGGGGCAGCGCGTGGATCTTTTCCGCGGGAGTGATAGGGTTTTGCGTTAAGAAGACAAAGCAGATACTTAAAGACAGGATGGTCCCGCTTATGGGCGTTATGTCGGCGTTTATCTTCGCCGCGCAGATGCTGAATTTTCCGGTCTTAGGCGGCACATCGGGGCACCTTTTAGGAGGAGTTCTGGCGGCGGTCCTGCTCGGACCCTACGCCGCGGCGATCGTCATTACGGTGGTCCTCATAACACAATGTCTTATATTTCAAGACGGGGGCCTGACCGCGCTGGGCGCGAACATCTTAAACATGTCTTTTTTGGGTGCAATGGGAGGATATTTTATATACAATATCCTCAGGAGGACTTTAGGCGGTGTTAAAGGCATAATGACGGGAACGGCTGTCGCTGCGTGGAGTTCCGTGATTATCGCCGCTTCCGCCTGCGCAGTAGAATTGGCACTCTCGGGGACGACCCCGCTTTCTGTAGCGCTTCCCGTAATGGCGTTTGTCCATATGTTTATAGGGATAGGAGAGGCTATAATTACCTGTCTAGTCGTAGGGTTTGTTTTGCGGGTCAGGCCCGATTTAATATATACAAAGGAGAAGTAGTTATGAATAAAAAAGATATCATTATAGGTTTGATAATAGCCCTGTTTTTAGCGGGGATGATCGCCATGTTTGCTTCACCGTGGCCCGACGGGTTAGAGAAAGTAGCGGAAGACAAGGGTTTTATTGAAAGATCAGAAGTCTCGCCGGTCTTGCCCGCGCCTATTCCGGACTACGCCTGGCCCGGCGTCAAGAACGAAAAGCTTGCGACATCTTTAGCGGGAATCGCGGGAACATTGTTCATCTTTTTTATAACTTATGGCATTTCCAGCCTGATCAAGAAGCGTTAGACTTAAATGCGTCACGTATACCTCGATCAGTACAGTCAGATAAGTAGTCCCTTAAACAGGTTGAGCCCTATCTTCAAGGTTGTAACCTTTGTGACGGTCGTCTTATTTATAGTCCTTACAAGACCGGGTTCATTTTTCGCCTTCTCTCTATATGGCCTGCTTATGGCCGTCTTGGTTTTACTATCAAGGGTCCCGGTTATCTTCATACTCAAGAGATCGCTTCTGGTAATTCCTTTCGTATTGGCGATAGCCGCGTTTAATCTGTTCTCAAGCCACGGAGGAATTCAGCTCTTTTTAAGTATTCTCATTAAATCGTGTATGTCTATCGTGTGCCTTATATTACTTGTGGCAACCACCAGATTCTCCGAGCTATTAAAGGCTTTTGAGAAGCTAGGCTGCCCGAAGATCATCACGATGATAATGTCGTTTATGTACCGTTATATATTCGTCATCGAGGACGAACTGATGAAGATGAAACAGGCGAAGGAATCGCGTTCGGTCGGCGGCTCGGGGTTCTTTCACGCGAAGGCGCTGGCTAATATGCTCGGGACGCTTTTTATAAGGTCGTACGAGAGGGCGGAGGCAGTTTATCTCGCGATGTGCGCGCGTGGTTTTGACGGGGATGTGAAAAAATGACCGAAAAAGCGGTCGAGATAAAGAACTTAAGCTACTCGTATCCCGACAGAGCGGATGTCTTGCAGGAAATAAGCCTGGACCTCTTTAAAGGGGAGTCCCTCGGCATCATAGGGCCTAACGGGGCCGGCAAGTCCACCCTGCTTCTCCATATCAACGGGATATTAAGGGGAAAAGGAGACATAAAAGTACTGGGGCTTGAGATGAACGACATGAACCTCCGGCAGATAAGGAGCAAGGTGGGGCTGGTCTTTCAGGAACCCGATAACCAATTGTTCATGCCGACGGTATTTGAGGATGTCGCCTTTGGGCCGGTAAATATGGGCATGCCGGAGAACGAAGTGAATGTGGCCGTTTCAGAGGCCTTAAATAAAGTGGATATGTCGGATTCGATAAAACGGCTCTCGCACCATTTGAGTTACGGAGAGAAGAAGAGGGTCTCGGTAGCCACAGTATTATCGATGAAGCCGGAGGTCCTCGTCCTCGACGAGCCGACGAGCAACCTTGATCC
>JAGUXU010000186.1 GCA_020061685.1 Candidatus Omnitrophota bacterium | reverse complement strand
TTTGAGTTACGGAGAGAAGAAGAGGGTCTCGGTAGCCACAGTATTATCGATGAAGCCGGAGGTCCTCGTCCTCGACGAGCCGACGAGCAACCTTGATCCCAAACGCAGAAGGGCACTGATAGGCATCCTGAAAGAACTGAAGATATCAAAGATAATCGCCACCCATGACCTGGAATTGGTCTTAGAGACCTGCTCGAGAGTGATTTTGCTCGATAAAGGCAGGATAGCCGCTTCCGGAAACGCCGCTGATATATTAAGAGACAGGATACTGCTTGAGGCACACAGCTTAGAGTTACCACCTTCTATTAAATAGCGTCAAACCCAAGATTTTTCTTGACATTTTACCTGTTAATGGTAAAATTACACAATATTGTGAAAAAAATAACAAGCCGAGAAATGAGGCCCCTTAAGAGGTATATCCCGCAGGAGACCGCAAGAAGGTTAAGCCTTTACCTCAGAAGCTTAAAGATGCTTGACCAAAAGAAGAAGGCGGTCGCTTCCTCGGGAGACATAACCAGATTCTTGAATGTCTCATCCGTTCAGTTCAGAAAAGACCTTTCTTATTTTGGGGGTTTCGGCAAGAGAGGCGTGGGATACGAAGTAAGACTCCTGACGAAGGAGATAGAGAAGATACTGGGAACGGATGCGGTGCGTAGGATAGCCCTTGTCGGCGTCGGAAAACTCGGTTCCGCCCTTTTGAGTTATACGGGGTTTCCCGAATTTAACCTCCAGATCGTGGCGGCTTTTGATGCTGATCCCGATAAAATAGGAAAGATCAAGCGGGGTTTTAAGATCGAAAGCATAAGCAGGTTGAGGGAGGTAATCAAAAAGGAAGGCATCGAGACCGCGATTTTATCCGTGCCGGTAGAATCCGCGCAAAAAGTGGCGCATGAATTGGCGAAATGCGGAGTCAGGGCGATATTGAATTTCGCGCCGGTGAATTTAACATTACCTAAAGATGTATTCGTTTCAAATGTCGATATGGCATCTGAATTAGAAGGGCTGATATATAAGCTAAAGAGAAGCAAGGTTTAATTTTTAACTTATCTTGTGAATATTCTCACAAGATCGACAAGTAGAGAAAACTAAAAGGAGAGAAGAAATGCCGGACTTAACGAAAGAAGGGGAAGCAGCACCGACAGTGGATTGTCGCACGCCGGCGAACATCGCCGACGGTATGAGCAGGACGATCTGTGTCCAGAAAGTCAACGCGTCTATCTTTAAGTTGACTGTTTTGGGGATTTTAGCGGGTGTTTACATTGCTTTTGGAGCTTGTTTAGCCACACTGATAGGGCATGATGCCGCGAAGTATCTGGGGCTGGGACTGGCGAGGTTTATTACCGGAGCGGTATTCTCCGTAGGACTTATGCTGGTCGTAATAGCGGGCGCGGAACTTTTCACGGGCAACAACCTGATGTTGATGGGCGTATTGGATAAAAGGGCGTCCTTTTGGAAGATGTCTTACAAATGGGCCGTTGTATTTATCGCCAATTTTATCGGCTCGGTGTTTTTGGCCTACCTTTATTATCAGACGAACCTTTGGAAGATGGGCGATACGGCTGTCGGCCTTTCCGCTTTAAAGATAGCCAGTGCAAAAGTTAATCTTACTTTCATGGAGGCCTTAACCCGCGGCATCTTATGCAATTGGCTTGTATGCTTAGCGGTTTGGATGGCATTTGCCTCGCGCGAAGTCTCCGGAAAGATATTCGCGATCTTTTTCCCCATTATGGCGTTCGTCGCTTTAGGATTTGAGCACTCCGTAGCCAATATGTATTTTATTCCCCTGGGGATATTCCTGAAAGGAACGGGCTTGTTCGTCAGCCCGGATCTAAATTTGGCAAACTTAAGCTGGAATTCATTTTTTGCCAATAACCTGTTACCCGTTACAATCGGCAACATAATAGGCGGAGCGATCTTTGTAGGGCTTCTCTATTGGACAGTTTACGTCAGAAATACGACAACCGCGGCTAAATAACATTAGGAGAATAATAATAAAATGAAATATGCAGCATTGGTCTTGGCGTTAGTTATGGTTGTTTCTTTTTTTGCGTCGGATGTATTTGCTGCCGACGGCAAGTATTACAGCGAATTCGTATTGAAACATAAGATAAACGATAAATTCGACGTATTCTTCAACCCGGAGATGCGCTTAAACGATGATATGGGTAACCTCTATTATTATCACCTAAGGGGCGGCGGGATGTATCATGCGCACAAGAATCTCGATCTCTCGCTTGCGACGAGGTTTATCCAGACGAAAGATACCAAAGGCAATTGGGATACCGATACATGGTATATTCCGGAGATAATCATAATCCCGAAGGTAACGGTAAAGGGTTTTAATCTGTCTAATGCCAGTAAATTCGAATACCGCGTTATCGAGAATTCGACAGACAGGTGGGTCTACAGGAATCTCGCGACGATCGCCTATCCGACAAAGATCTGCAATTTTGAATTCGCCCCTTATATCTCGGATGAGATCTATTACGATTTTGAGATAAGTAAGATGAACCAGAACTGGGCGACCGTAGGCGCCAATAAAAAAATAACCAAAAACCTTACTGTCGGCCTTTATTATCGTAATGAACTTTCGCGCAGAGGCGCAACGTCTAAGTGGCTGACAAGTCATATCTTAGGCTCGAACATAACCGTCGACTTCTAAGGATTAAAGAGGAGATCATGTCGAGAGTTCTTACTACCTGCATATATTGCGGGTGCGGATGCGGCCTTTATCTTGTCTCCGATGGCAAAAAATTGACAGGGGCATATCCCAGCAGAAACCATCCTGTCTCAAGGGGCGCCCTTTGCGTAAAGGGCTGGAATTCCCACGAATTCTCCAATAGCGCCGAGCGGCTGACTACCCCCCTTATAAAGAAAGACGGTAAATTCATTCCTGCCGGCTGGGACGAGGCGCTTACTCTTATCACGGAAAAGTTAAGCGGGTTCAGGGATAAATACGGGCCGGATAGCCTCGCTTTCTTAAGTTCGGCGAAGACAAGCAATGAAGAGAACTTCCTGATGATGAAACTCGCCCGCGCCGTATTTAAGACCAATAATGTCGATCATTGCGCAAGGCTTTGCCATGCTTCTACTGTAGTAGGGCTTGCGGCCACCTTCGGCTCAGGGGC
>JAGUXU010000165.1 GCA_020061685.1 Candidatus Omnitrophota bacterium | reverse complement strand
GAGATAAGGCCCGGAATCACGACCTTGGAGCTGGACAGCCTCGCCGGCGATTATATAAGCAAAAAGGGCGCCGTACCGGCCTTTAAGGGTTATAAGGGGTTTCCGGCGAATATCTGCACATCGGTAAACTATGTCATCGTCCACGGCATCCCCGGCAGGCAGATACTCAAGGACGGTGACATAATTTCGGTCGATGCCGGAGTCAAGCTGAACGGTTATTACGGGGACGCGGCGATAACTTTTCCCGTCGGGAATATATCGCAAGAGGCAAAGAAATTACTTGCGGTGGCCGAGGGGGCGCTTTACGAAGGCATAGCGAAAGCGTCGTCGGACAACAGGCTCTATGATATATCCAGCGCGGTCCAGAAATACGTCGAGTCTAACGGTTTTTCCGTGGTGCGCGAATTCGTCGGCCACGGTATAGGTTCAAAGATGCATGAGGACCCGCAGATACCGAATTTTGGCGAAGCGGGCACCGGGCCGAGGCTAAAGACGGGGATGGTCTTCGCGATAGAGCCGATGGTCAATTCAGGCACATATAAGGCGGAGGTCTTAGAGGACGGCTGGACAGCCGTCACGAAGGACAGGAGATTATCAGCCCACTTCGAGCATACGGTTTATATCGGCGAAGGCGGGCCGGAGATACTGACTAAATGGCAAAAGAGGAACCTATAGAAGTCGAGGGGACGGTGCTGGAAGCCCTTCCCAACGCTATGTTCAAGGTAGAACTCGATAACGGGCATAAGGTCTTGGCCCACGTTTCCGGGAAGATGAGGATGAATTTTATACGCATATTACCGGGCGATAGGGTGAAATTGGAGTTGTCGCCGTACGACCTAACACGAGGAAGGATTACATTCAGGGTGAAATAAAAATGAAAGTCCGTTCAAGCATAAAGAAGATCTGCGAGAAGTGCAAGATAGTGAAGAGGAAGGGCATCATCTACGTGATCTGCGCAAATCCCAAGCATAAACAACGGCAAGGGTAAATTTATTTAGGAGGTTTTAATGCCGAGGATTTTAGGTGTCGATATTCCGAAGGAAAAAAGGATAGAGATCTCTTTGATGTATCTCTACGGTGTCGGGCGCGTCCTGGCAAACAAGATACTTAAAGAGGCCAATATAAAGCCGGGCGTCCGCGCAAAGGACCTGACCGACGATGAAGTGGCCCGCATAACCTCGATCATCCAGAAGGAATATAAGGTCGAGGGCGACCTGAGAAGGGAAATAGGCCAGAACATAAAGAGGCTGATGGATATCGGCGCCTATCGGGGAATAAGGCATAAGAAGGGATTGCCGGTCAGGGGCCAGAGGACCAGGACTAACGCCAGGACCAGGAAGGGCCCGCGCCGGATGGCCGTTACCCTAAAGAAGAAAGAGACTAAGCCGGGCGCTTAATTAAGGAGCAGAGATGGTAGAAGAGAAGAAGGAAGAAAAACAAGAAGAAAAGAAGAAAAAGGTCAAATCCAAGAAGAAAGTCGCTAAGAATATACCGAGCGCTATCGCGCATATTCAGGCAAGTTTTAATAATACGATCATAACTATCTCCGATAAAGCGGGCAACTCGATCTGCTGGGCTTCAAGCGGGTCGACCGGTTTCGCGGGTTCGAAGAAGTCCACTCCTTTCGCCGCGCAGGTCGCGGCGGAGGTAGCCGCCAAGAAAGCCATGGAGCACGGAGTCAAAGAAGTGGAAGTGTATGTCAAGGGCCCGGGCGCCGGCCGCGAATCGGCTATACGCGCGTTACAGGCGGCCGGATTAGCGATATCATTGATAAAAGACGTGACCCCTATTCCACATAACGGTTGCAGGCCACCGAAGAGAAGGAGAGTATAGTAAATGGCGAAATATCAGGATGCCGTGTGTAGATTGTGCAGGAGAGAGGGCGCGAAACTTTTCTTGAAGGGCACGCGCTGCTATTCGGAGAAATGCGCTATCTCCCGCCGCGAATATGCGCCCGGGCAGCACGGCCAGGGCAGGATCAAGCTCTCTGACTACGGCCTTCAGTTGAGGGAGAAGCAGAAGCTCAAGAGGATCTACTGCGTCCTGGAGCGGCAGTTCAGGAGATATTTTAAGATCGCCGAGAAATCCAAGGGCGTTACCGGCGAGGTCTTATTGCAATTACTGGAGAGACGGCTTGATAATGTAATTCAGCGCGCGGGCTTTGCGCCTTCCGGCGCCGAGGCCAGACAGATGGTCGCGCACCGGCATGTAAAAGTCAACGGCAGGACCGTCGATATCCCGTCTTATTCCGTCAAGATCGGCGATTCGATAAAGGTAGTGGGCAAAGAGAAGACGATCAAGCATATAAAGGACAACATAGAGCGCACCAAAGACAAGGGTTCACCCAAATGGATGGAAGCGGACCTTAATAATCTGGAAGCCAAGATCATAAAGTTACCTGCCAGAGAAGATATAGGATTTCCAATCCAAGAACAATTAATAGTTGAGTTATACTCGAAGTAGGAGGGTAAAATAATATGGGTATTGCCTGGAAAGATTTTGAGATACCGAAGAAGTTGACGTGCGACGAATCTAGCTACACCGATACTTACGGCAAGTTTATCGCCGAGCCCTTTGAACGAGGATACGGTACGACTCTGGGGAGCGCGCTCAGGAGGATACTGATCTCGTCGATAGAGGGAAGCGCGGTTACTTCGGTAAAGGTAGATTCCGCGCATCATGAATTTACTACTATTCCGGGCGTAACGGAGGATGTGCCCGAGATCATATTGAACATAAAGAAGCTGATATTGCGCTCGCATTCCAGACAGCCGAAGGTGATCGAGATCAAGGCTGACTCGAAAGGCGAAGTGAAGGCGAAGGACATAATACACGACGAGACGGTCGAGATCCTGAATCCGGACCTGCACATCGCCACATTGACCAAGAACGCGAAATTCCATGTCGAGATGGAGGTCGGAAGGGGCCGCGGCTATTATCCCGCCGAGAAGAACAAGAAAGAAAACCAGACGATAGGCGTAATACCCGTGGATTCCATATTCACACCCATCGTAAAAGTCAATTTTCAGGTGGAGAACACCCGTGTGGGCCAGATAACCGATTACGACAAATTGTTATTGGAGATCTGGACGAACGGCAGCATAACCCCCAAAGACGCCCTTTTATACGCCGCGCATATACTCCAGAAGCATCTGGAGATATTCGTCAGCTACGGGAAACTTCCCGCCGAGGAAGCGGAAGAGGAAACCAAGGTGGACGAGGAATTGTACCACAAACTCAAGATGCCGGTCTCCGAACTCGAGCTTTCGGTACGCAGCGCCAATTGCCTGAAGGAAGCCAAGATAAAGACGATAGGCGAACTGGTCCAGAAATCCGAAGCCGAGATGTTAAAGTACAGGAATTTCGGGAAGAAATCCCTCGCCGAGATAAAAGAGATAATAATCGGAATGGGCCTATCGCTCGAGATGAAGATAGACAAGAAATTACTTAAGAAAGACTAAACAGCCATGCGACATAGAAAAGGTTACAGGAGATTAGACAGGAACAAGCCCGAGAGAGACTCCCTCATGCGGAATCTGGTCAGGGGACTCTTTATATCTCAAAGCATAAAGACGACCATAATCAAGGCGAAAGAAGCCCGCAAATTGGCGGAGAAGCTCATAACCATCGCCAAGGTAGACGACGTGCATTCAAGGCGCAAGGCCTTCGCCGTCCTGCGGGACGAGGATCTGACCAAGAAGTTATTCAAGGAGATCGCGCCTCTCTTCAAGGACCGCAAAGGCGGTTATACCAGGATAATCCAGCTTGGCATGAGAAGAGGCGATAACGCGCAGTTAGTGGTGCTTGAACTGACCGAGAAGAAAGTCGTCGCTCCAAAGGTAAAGACGAAGAAAGAAAAGCCTTCCGCCCAAGCCTCGAAAGCCGCGCCAAAAGAGACAACTCCGCCTCCGGCCGAGAAGCCAAAAGAAGTTCCGCCCGAGAAGCATGCCCCGCGCAAAAAAGAGGTAAAGAAAGAGAAGGAGATACATCCGGCGGCCCCGAAGGCGCCGACCGGGTTTATCGGCACCCTTCGCAAGTTCTTTAAGGGAAGGACAAAGTAAGCGTAAAAGGTAAAGCGAAAAACGCAAAACTTTAATTTTTCGCTTTACGCTTCGAGTTTTTCGCTTATTGTTGACTTTTCCTCTCTCTTATTGTATAAACTTACTATCCGGTGCTTAATAAGATGAAGATCTCTAAACGGTTAAAAGAAGTCAAGGAATCTCCTACACTCGCGATCACGGCGAGGGCCAAGGAGATGAGGCAGAAGGGCGAAGACGTCGTGAGTTTCGGGGCGGGCGAGCCCGATTTTGATACGCCGGCGCCTATAAAATCGGCGGCGATAAAGGCGATAGAAAGCGGCTTTACCAAATATACCCCTTCCTCAGGGATCCCGGAACTTAAGAAGGCCGTCTCTGAAAAGTTCCAGCGTGATAACGGCCTTGTTTACGAGCCCGGCCAGATAATCGTATCCTGCGGCGCAAAACATTCACTCTATAATATATTCCAGGTCATCTGCGATGAGGGCGATGAGGTCATAATCCCTTCTCCGTACTGGGTCAGTTATATCGAGATGGTCCGCTTGGCGGGCGGCGTCCCTGTAATAGCCAAGACGGAGCAGAAGGATGAGTTCAAATTAAAGAAAGACCGGTTAAAGGAGGTCATTACCGACAGGACGGTCGCATTTGTCCTGAATAGCCCGTCTAATCCCACCGGTTCGGTATATAGCAGGTCCGAGCTCGAAGGAATAGCGGAGGTGCTTATAAACAAAAAGGTTGCCGTCATCTCAGACGAGATATATGAGAAGCTGATCTATGACGGCGAAAGGCATATCTCGTTCGCCTCGCTCGGCAAAGAGGCTTACGACCTGACTTTTGTCGTCAACGGCGTCTCGAAGACATATGCCATGACAGGGTGGCGGATAGGGTATCTTGCGGCACCGAGCAGGGAATTATCTTCCGCTATCGGCAGGCTGCAGGATCACTCCACTTCAAATCCCACTTCGTTTGCGCAAAAAGCCGCGCTTGAGGCCGTTAAAGGCGACCAAGGGTGCGTCGAGAAGATGGTCTCGGAATTCAGGACGAGGCGCGATTATATGGTCCAGAAGGTAAATGAGATAAAAGGCATTTCCTGCGTGAACCCCAAGGGGGCCTTTTATGTCTTCTGCGACATATCCGGGACGAAGATGGGTTCTTTTGAGTTCGCAAAGAGGCTCTTAGACGAGGCAAAGGTGGCGGTCATCCCGGGAGAGCCTTTCGGTTGGGATACCCATATAAGGCTTAGTTTCGCGACGGGCATCGAGGATATAAAGAAAGGCCTCGGCAGGATAGCCGAGTGGGTCAAAGGGCTTTAAAGGAGGTTTCATTGAGACATAAGATCACTTTTATTCCAGGCGACGGGGTCGGCCCCGAACTTTCCGAGGCGGCAAGGCGCTGCATAGAGGCGACCGGCGTAGATATAGAATGGGAAGTCTTTGATGCCGGCGTCGACGTCATGGATAAATACGGCACGCCGCTTCCTGAACATGTCCTGGAGTCCATAAAGAAAAACAAGGTCGCCTTGAAAGGCCCTATCACGACGCCGGTGGGGACCGGTATAAGGAGCGTCAATGTCGAACTAAGAAGGGCGCTCGAGCTTTATGCGTGCCTGCGTCCCTGCGTCCTCTATAAGGGCGTACGGAGCAGATACGACAAGGTCGACATAGTGATCGTCAGGGAAAATACCGAAGACCTTTATGCGGGCATAGAATTTGACTCCGGCAGCGGCGACTCGAAAAAAGTCATAGAGGCCATAAATTCCGTATCAAAGAAAAAGCTCAAGAGCGATTCGGCGATAAGCATAAAGCCCATAACCAGGGCCGCGAGCGAGCGCATCGTGAAATTCGCATTTGAATACGCGCTTAAGAACAACAGGAAGAAGGTGACGTGTGTCCACAAGGCGAACATCATGAAGGCGACAGACGGGCTCTTCCTGACGACAGCCAGGGAAGTCGCCGCGAGATATCAGGGCAAGATAACGTTTGAAGACAGGATAGTGGATAACCTATGCATGCAGCTGGTCCAGAGGCCCGAGGAGTATGACATATTGGTGCTGCCCAACCTTTACGGCGACATCATATCCGACCTCTGCGCGGGATTAGTCGGCGGATTGGGAGTGGCGCCCGGCGCCAATATAGGCGATGATACGGCGGTCTTTGAGGCGACTCACGGCAGTGCGCCGAAATATAAAGGCTTAAACAAAGTCAACCCCATCGCCATGATACTCTCCGGAGTTCTGATGCTGCGCCACATAGGCGAGAAAGAGGCCGCTGACAGGCTTGAGAATGCCGTGAAGAAGGTCATAAGCGACGGTAAATATGTGACCTATGACCTGAAGCCGACGCGTGATGATCCTACCGCGGTAGGAACGCGCGAGACGGCAGACGCTATCATAAAACTGCTTTAGTTAAACGGGACCTTATTTAATGGAAGATCTTGATATATGTATTATAGGGGCAGGCCCGGGCGGGGTGGCGGCTGCGGTCGAGGCCTCATCGCTTGGGGCGAGAGTAACGGTCGTCGAGAAGGATGAAGTCGGCGGCATATGTTTAAACAAAGGCTGTATTCCCACCAAGGCATACCTTAAATCCGCCTTACTTTACGAAGAATTAAAACGCTCCGGGGAATTCGGGTTATCCTGCAGGGATATTTCCTACGATCTCTCTCGTATTAAACGCCGCGCCGGGGAAGTCGTCGGCGTATTAAGAGGACAGGTAGAGGCGTCTCTTAAAGCGAGAAAGATAGACCTTATCAGGGGCAAGGCGGCCTTTTCGGACAGCAGGCATATCACGGTAGACGGGAAGAAGTTAAGCGCGCGCTCGTTCATTATAGCGACAGGCTCCTCTCCGAACCCGTTGGATTTAATAGCCGCAGATAATAAAAAGGTTTTCTACTCGGAGGGCATCCTGGAGATAGAGAGGATGCCAAAAGAGATCACGATCATCGGCGCCGGCGCGATCGGCTGCGAATTTGCCTCTTTCTTCTCGGCCTTCGGGGTGAAGGTGAGGCTCGTGGAGATACTTGAGAGGATCCTCCCTAAAGAGGACAGGGAGATATCCAACAGGTTGGAAGGCATATTTAAGAAAAGAGGCATAGACGTCTCGACAGGCGTTTCTTCGCCGGACATAAAAGCGATCAAGTCCGAGGCCGTATTGGTCTCGGTCGGCCGCTCGGCTAACATAAAGGATATCGGCCTTGAGAGTGCGGGCATTCCCGTAAAAGACGGCTGCCTGCCGGTAGATGAATATCTGGAGACGGGCCTGCCGGGCATATTCGCGATAGGCGATTGCATAGGGAAATATAATCTGGCGCATATGGCGTCGGCGCAAGGCAAAGTCGCCGCGAGGAACGCTTTGGGCAAAAAGACGAAGATGGATTATACGATAGTCCCTCAATGCGTCTATTCCCTGCCTGAAGTCTCAAGTGTCGGGTTGACTGCCGAGGCAGCAGAAGACAAAGGCTATCAGGTCCACAGCAGCCGGCTGCATTTCGCGGGATTAGGCAGGGCGCAGACAGAAGGCGCGACA
This sequence comes from Candidatus Omnitrophota bacterium, assembly GCA_020061685.1. Classification (GTDB taxonomy): domain Bacteria; phylum Omnitrophota; class Gorgyraeia; order Pluralincolimonadales; family Pluralincolimonadaceae; genus JAGUXU01. Next base: position 3,862 of record JAGUXU010000165.1, on the reverse strand, counting down.
GAGGGTTTTATAAAACTGGTAGCCGATAAAAAGAGCGGCGCTGTCTTAGGGGCGCAGATCTTAAGCCATTACGCTTCCGAGCTCATAGGGCCGGTAAGCCTTGCCATAAAGGGAAGATTGAAGATAAAAGATATCGCGGAGACCATACAGGCGCATCCGACCTTCACCGAAGGGATACAGGAAGCCGCCCTGAACATTTTCAGGCAGGCCAAGTGATAGCCAAGCCCGCGTGGTTACGCAGAAGCATATTGTCCTCGGAAAAGATAGAAGAGACCCGCCGCCTTTTGAGGCATTTTTCGCTTAATACCGTCTGCGAGAGCGCGAAGTGCCCCAATCTGTGCGAATGCTTTGAGAAGGGCGCGGCGACCTTTATAATAATGGGTTCTGTATGCACGAGGGGATGCAGGTTCTGCGCGGTAAAGAGAGGCAAGCCCGGACCGCCGGATCCCGGTGAGCCATCGCGGATATATGAGGCGGCGCGCGCGCTCCGATTAAGATATTTAGTGATTACCTCCGTCACCAGGGACGATTTAGCCGACGGCGGCGCGGGTCATTACGCGGATGTCGTAAGATATCTGCGCGGCAGGCTGGATGATATAAAAATAGAAGTATTGGTGCCTGACTTCGGCGCGCGGGAAAGTTCGCTGAAGGCCGTATACGAGGCAAAGATAGATGTCTTTGCGCATAACATAGACACGGTCAGGCGCCTCTACCGGTCGGTTAAGCCGAATTCGGACTACGGGACCTCCCTGAAGGTCTTGAAGACGGCGAAAGCCCTTTCCGGGAGCATACCCACCAAGAGCGGACTGATGCTGGGCCTGGGTGAGACCGAGGAAGAGATATTGACCGCCATGGAAGAATTAAGAGAAGCGGGGTGCGATATAATAACCTTAGGACAATACCTGCGGCCCGCGGCAGACCGGCTGGAAGAGCGGGAGTTCGTATCGCCAAAAACATTTGAAAAATACGAAGAAATAGCGTATAATTTAGGCTTTACAAGTGTGAGCTCAGGACCTTTCGTCAGGAGTTCTTATCATATAGCCTGTTTCAATACAACTTAGCCTTTTAAGGAGAAAAGGATATGGCAAAGGTTATACTGACTGAAATCGGGGAAGGAGTAAGGGAAGCGACCATCTCATACTGGCATTTCGAGGAAGGCGACAGGATCGAGGAAGGCGAAGACCTGGTTGAGATCGCCACGGATAAATCCACACAAAATATACCGGCGCCCTGTTCAGGAGTATTGACGGAAGTATTCTTTGAGGAAGGCGATATAATTGAGGTAGGCGAGGTGCTCGCCAATATAGAAGAAGAAGAGATCAGTTTCGAAGAAGAGGAGTAGCGACCAAATGCATGAAGCGAACAGATTAAAGAGGCTGCCATTATACTTATTTACCATCCTGGATGAGCTGAAAGAGAAGGCCAAGGCGATGGGCGTGGAGGTCATCGACCTCGGTATGGGCAATCCCGACATGCCTACGCCTAAGCATATAGTCGAGGAACTCCGTGAACAGGCAAAATACGGCATCAACCATCGTTATTCCAGGCCTACGGATGACGTGGAAAAGGCCTTAAAGAAAGCCATAGCCGATTGGTATAAAGGCCGGTTTAACGTGGACCTGGATCCGCGGACAGAAGTACTGCCTTTGATCGGTTCAAAGGAAGGTATCGCCAATTTCTGCCTTACGTTCCTGAATAATGACGACATCGCGCTTGTGCCGAGCCCGGGGTATACGGTGCATTTTAACGGGCCGATAATGGCAGGCGGGATCTTATACAGCATTCCGGTAACCAAAGAAAACGGCTATAAGCCGGACTTAAAATCCCTCGGCCGCGAGATCACAAGGATGGCCAAGATACTCTTCATAAGTTATCCGCATAATCCGACGACTGCCATAGCCGATCTGGGGTTCTTCCAGGAGGTAGTTGAATGGGGGAAAGACAAAGACATAATCATCGCTCACGACAACGCCTATTCCGATTTCGTCTATAACGGTAAACCTGCGCCCAGCATCCTGCAGGTAAAAGGCGCCAAAGAAAAGTGCGTGGAATTTCACACCCTCTCCAAGTCGTATAATATGGCCGGATGGAGGGTGGGTATGGTGGTCGGCAATGCGAATATCATCCGTTCGCTGGAGAAGACGAAAAGCTATATAGATTTCGGTATGTTCAGGCCCATACAACTGGCTGCGATCAAAGCGCTCACCGGGCCGCAGGATTGCGTCAAGGAAATAGTAGATACATACAGAAGGAGGAGGGACGTATTCGTCGGCGGCTTGAATAAGATCGGGTGGAATCTGGATATGCCCCAGGGCACATTTTATGTTTGGGCGCATATCCCGCCTAAATACAGCGCGTTGACATCGATGGAATTCGCGGCGCTTTTGGTCGAGGAGGCGGGCGTGGTCTCGGCTCCGGGGACGGGTTTCGGCGAGTACGGTGAAGGCTTTGTCAGGTTCGCTCTCGTTGAGCCAGAGGACAAACTGAAGATAGCGGTGGAGAGAATAAAAAAGGTCCTGGAGATTGAGAGCTAAAGCAGTTCTTTAAATGGCAGTTTAAAGACGCCCGCCGCATTTTAAGGCGGGCGCTTTTATTTAAGGATCGAAGACAGTGGCAAGAAAAAAGATCTTGTTGTTGCACATATCGGTCTACTCCGGGCACCACAGCGCCGCTTTGGCGGTGGAAAAAGCGCTGAAACTGCTGGAGCCGGATGTCGAGGTATTGAATGTAAATGCCGTGCATTACACCAATCCCTTTGTCGAGAAAGTCTTAAACAGGACTTATATGGGCGTGATCAGGAATAAGCCCGAAGTCTGGGAGTATCTATATGATAATCCCAAGGTCTTCCGCAGCATATCGAAGTTGCGCGACCTGATACACCGGTTCAATTCGGGTAAATTGAAGACGTTGCTCGATGAATTCAGGCCTGACGCCATCGCATGCACGCAGGCTTTTCCCTGCGGGATGGTCGCCGATTATAAGAATTCATTCGGTTTAAAAGTCCCTCTCATCGGCATCCTCACCGATTGCTACCCCCATTCATATTGGCTCTTTGATTCCGTGGATTATTATATAGTCAACTCAGAAGCGGCCACCGACAGATTCGTGGAGCACGGTATACCGCGGGAGAAGATCCGGACCTTCGGGATACCGATCGACCCTAAATTCGCGGATACCGTGGATATGGACGGCGTCAGGGCCAAAATGGGAATAGATAAGAAAATCCCCGTTGTTTTGATAATGGGCGGGGGCCAGGGCATGGGGCCCATCCAGGAGATCGTCTCTTCGCTGAATAGGATAAACAGGCCGATCCAGATGATAATCGTGGCAGGCAGCAATAAGCGGCTGTTTAATTGGTTCGAGAGGCGCAGGTACAATTTCAGGATGAAGTCTTTTGTCTACGGGTATGCCTCTAATATCGATGAGCTTATGGCCGTTTCCACTTTGATAATCACCAAGCCGGGAGGATTGACCATATCCGAGGCACTTTCAAAGGGCCTGCCCATCATAATAATAAACCCGATACCGGGTCAGGAAGCCAAGAATACCGAGTACCTGCTCAGGGAAGGGGCGGCGATAAAGGCTAGTTCTACAGGCGACGCCGCCTTACTGACGGAAGCGCTTCTCAACCACTCCTTAAAACTTGAACAGATGCGCCAAAACGCCGGAAGGATCGCGAAGCCTAATTCGGCTATAGATATTGCGAGGCTCATACTGGAATGTACCAATTCATAATATATAAGATCGCCCAATCGCTGGCATTGTTTCTGCCGCTGAAGGCGGGTTACGCGGTAGCCGCTTTTTTGGCAAAGTGTCAATTTTATTTTTCAAGAAAAGACAAGAAGATAGTCTCGGACAACCT
>JAGUXU010000103.1 GCA_020061685.1 Candidatus Omnitrophota bacterium | reverse complement strand
GGCCGCCGACCTTGACCACCTCATTATGTTCGGCCTCCACCTTTGCCCTTATCTGGGAAAGCATCGTCTCTTTTTCTTTCGGGTCTATATCCTTCGGCTCTACGCCTTTCTGCCTGAAGTGGTCGATTACCATCGCCTCGGCATTTCCGCCCAGGAGGATATCCGTTCCGCGGCCTGCCATGTTAGTCGCTATCGTCACCGCCTTAAGCCGCCCTGCCTGTGCCACTATCTGCGCTTCCATCTCGTGGTATTTCGCGTTCAAGACCTGATGGGGTACGCCGCGGCGCTTTAACATACTGCTCAATCTCTCGGACTTATCTATCGAGATGGTGCCCACGAGGACCGGCTGTCCCTTGGCGTATAATTGCGCTATCTCCTCGACGACAGCGTTGAATTTTTCCTTCTCTGTCTTGTATATCGCGTCGGCATAATTGGTCCGTATCAAAGGCCTGTTCGTGGGAATAACAGCGACGTCCAAACTGTATATCTTGCTGAACTCCGCGGCCTCTGTCGCGGCGGTGCCGGTCATGCCGGCCAATTTATCATACATCCTGAAATAGTTCTGGAACGTGATGGTAGCCAGCGTCTGGTTTTCCCTCTCTATCTTGACGCCCTCTTTGGCCTCGACCGCCTGATGAAGGCCATCAGACCATCTTCTTCCGGGCATGAGTCGTCCGGTAAATTCGTCTACGATTATGACCTCACCGTCCTTGACGACGTACTCCACGTCGTGCTTGTATAATTCCTTGGCCAATAGCGCCTTCTCTATGCAATGCTTCTCTTCCATTGACTCGATGCTGTGCATATCCTTGAGTCCCCAGACACGGATGACCTTTGCCTCTCCTTGCTCGGTCAGGTAGACGGTGTGGCCTTTTTCATCGACTATGTAATCGCCGCTCTCGGCTTTTGTCTCCTCGTCCTTTGCCCCTTTCTCCAGCCCCTTGACGATAGAGGCCGCTTTATAATATTTGTCCGTGGATTCCTCGGCAGGGCCGGATATGATAAGAGGGGTCCTCGCCTCATCTACTAATATCGAGTCGACCTCATCTACTATCGCGTAATGAAGCGGCCGCTGGACCATGTCCTCCAGCCGGTATTTCATATTGTCGCGCAGGTAATCGAACCCGAACTCGTTATTCGTCCCGTAGGTTATATCGCAGCCATACGCGGCCTGCCTCTCCTTGTCGTTCATATCGTGCTGTATCGCGCCGACGGTCAGGCCCAAAAATTCGTAGAGCGGCCCCATCCAGTATCTGTCGCGCTTCGCGAGATAATCATTGACCGTGACGATATGGACGCCATGCCCGGATAAGGCGTTCAGATAAGCGGATAAAGTGGCAACGAGTGTCTTTCCTTCTCCTGTTGCCATCTCGGCTATCTTGCCTTCGTGAAGGATCATGCCGCCGATCAATTGGACGTCAAAATGGCGCATATTTATCGTCCGCTTTCCGGCCTCGCGGACGACGGCAAACGCCTCGGGCAGGATCTCCTCCAACACCTCGTTCTCTATCCTGCGCCTTTCATTCTTCTCGAGTTTGGCGAAATCGTAATCCTTCAATTTCTCTTTTACCTTCGCCCTGAACACGTCGGTCTTGGCGCGCAGCTCGGCGTCGGAGAGAGCGGCTATCTTTTGCTCAAGCGAACTTATCAGATCGACCTTCGGCTTGAGCCTCTTAAGCTCCCTCTCGTTCTGTGTGCCGACTATGCTTGAAATTATCTTGCCTATCATATAATTCCCTGTTTGTCATTCCCGCGAAAGCGGGAATCCAGTTATTTTTTTTGTCCTGCAGACCAGCGTATATACGCCTCTATCAATTCATCCAGCCCGCCGTCAAGGACCTGCTCGGCCTTTCCGGTCTCATACTCTGTCCTGTGGTCCTTTACCATCATATAAGGGTGAAGCACGTAAGAACGTATCTGGCTTCCCCATTCTATCTTCTGTTTCTCGGCGTACATGGATTTTAATTTCTCTTCCTGTTCCAACATCTTTCTCTCGTAAATACGCGCCTTTAAGACCTTGAGCGCAGAATGTTTGTTCTTTAACTGCGAGCGCTCGTTCTGGCACTGGACGACTATCCCTGTCGGGATATGAGTTATTCTCACCGCCGAGTCGGTCGTATTGACTCCCTGTCCGCCCGGGCCTGAGGCGCGGTATACATCTATCCTCAAATCCTTCTCATCTACCTGAATATCGGCGTCTTCCTCTATTTCCGGAATTACATCGACCGACGCGAACGAGGTATGCCGCCTCTTATTGGAATCAAAAGGCGATATCCTTACCAACCTGTGGACGCCCCGCTCGGATTTCAGGTATCCGAAGGCGTATTCGCCTTTTATCAAGATCGTGAGATTCTTTACGCCGGCTTCTTCGCCTGCCAGATAGTCGAGGGTCTCAACCTTATATCCCTTGTTCTGGGCATATCTCGTGTACATCCGAAATAACATCGCGGCCCAGTCGCAGGATTCTGTCCCGCCGGCGCCGGCGTTTATAGAAAGTATGGCGTTTGCCCTGTCATGTTCGCCTGAAAACAAGGCCTTGAACTCTATCTGGCCTATCTTCAGGGAAAGCGCCTCTAAATCCTTCTTGATTTGAAGTAATGACGTCTCGTCGGTAGGTTCGATGATCCCGGAAAGCCCTGCTAATTCTTCCTGCTGCTTCCTGGCCTCTTCCCACGGCTCCAGCTTTGCCTTAAATCCCTTTAATTCCTGTATTATCCTGTTGGCCTTTTGGGAATCGTCCCAGAAGCCGGAGACCGACATCTGAGATTCGAGTTCTTTTATCTTTGCCTCGGCGGTGTCGAGGTCAAAGATACCTCCGCAGGTTGGATAAAGCGGCTTCGGTTTCCTTCAATTTGTTCTTGATCTCGTCGAGCATAGTATCCTCCGTAAAGGCGTTCGTAGGGTTAAAATTATACCAGTTTAGGGGCAGGAAATCAACTGCAGTATGTGCAAAAATTGCACCTACTGAATCTTCTACCTACAGCCTCCTATATGCCTCGCTTCTATGCCTAATCAAAATTATCCTGATCTCTTTTTCTCTGCCCTTTATTTCATATATTATCCGGTAGTCGCCTTGCCTTATCCTATAAAACGATGCTTTACCTGATAGCTTCTTGCTGGACGGCGGGCGCGGATTTAAGGAAAGCTCTTCGATAAGATTGATGATTTTCTTAACATCTTCTCTGGGTATTTTGTCAAGGTCTTTGAAGACTCTCTTTTCATACAGGACTCTAAACATCGGTTTTTATCCCCCTCTTCTTAAGATATTTTTTTAATTCTTCGAGAGAGACAAAATCCGCGTTCTTAAGCCTTTCCTGAGCGATCTTCAAATCTTCGCTATCCTCTATCATCTCAAGCAACTTATCCCTTATCGCCTCGGTTACAAAATAGTTCAACTTGATGCCGCGGCTTGAGCAATACTTTGAAAGTATCGCTTTCAGATCGGCCGGGATCCTCGCTCCTAATTGGGTCTGCTGTTCATTGTGGCGCAATAGTCATCACCTCCTTTTGATATCATTTGATACCAAATTATAGCATTTGTAAGCAGCTCTGTCAAGGCTTAAGATTCTCTCTGCATTAATAGACGATAAAAGGAGGGAATTTCTTTCACCTAATTTTTCCTGCAACTAACTATAGGAAAAATTACCCGAAGGGCCGATGGTGAGCAAAGACGTACCATCGGGGTGATCCCGAGCGAAGTCCCGAGCAGGGTCGAGGGACGCAGTCGAGGGATCTTAAACAAAATAAGGGCATCACGATCTGTGATACCCTTCGCCTGTCATTCCCGCCCCGTATCAAGTACGGGGTAAACTCCAGCGGGAATCCATAGATCAAACTTGCTCCGGCTTGTGTCCTCAAAATTCCGATTTTCGTCGTCGCCGCATCGCTCGCTTTTCCCCACCGAGGAAAAGCTCACTCCGCGGAAATTCTCGCTCTGCCAGACTCTAATTGGGGGCAACCGTGGCCGCTCGAATTTCCAAGGTGCGGCTGCCGACCGAAAATCTTCATTTTGAATAGCTCGGCCCGCTCGCCTGTCCGCCTCTGGCGGAGACTTAAGAAGGTTCCTTGCGGACACAAGCCGTCGCAACTTTATTTCTAAGATACCAGATTGGCGTCTTAGAATAATAAGGGACGGTTTTAATTTCCAAAAAATAGAACCGTCCCTGAATTCTGAATTTACAGTATATTTGTTAGCGATTAAATCTAAAACCAGCCACAAGAATTTCAAAAGGAATTGAAGAGTCTTTTGGCGCAGTTATCGTATATCTAATTTTTTCTTTCTCGATTTTTACCGCTACCGGTAATTGGTCGTTTAGCGAACTATCAAATGGGTGCTTTTCGTCATATCCTTCGCCTTGAACGTATCCTGTTACAACGCCACCTTGAGAACGGAATAATAAGAAAGCGGTATTTGCTGTCGCTGGCACTCCCGCCGATATATCAAGCTCTCGCCAATCAGCAGTTGCTATGGCATTCTCTTTAAAGACAAGGGTTAGTTTTTGATTGATATCGTCCGCTGTCTTTTGAATTGATGTTAACTGTGCTTGTGTAGTTTTCTCCTTCTTTTCCGCTTTCTTTTCCTTTATGTATGACCAAATGTCATTGCCGAATAGTACTAGAATGGCAAGTAATATCAATACAAACCGAAAGCTGAAAATGTACTCTTTAAGATTAAACAGATTTTCCATATTGTTTGACGCCGTTTTTATCTAAAAATTGTGCTTTGTGCTACGAGACTTTCTTAAGTATAGCTCTTAAACTCGCCTATTTCAAGCATGAAAATCGTTGCTATGATTAGCGTTTTGCGCTAAATTTATAAATTGGAGATTTTCGGTCTTGAGCCGCACGTTGCAGATGCGAGCGGGCACGGTGCCCCGACGATACGTCGGGGCGAGCGAGCAGATGCGCCGAGCGAGATTTTCCTCGCTGGGGAAAATCGAGCGGTGCGGCGAAAGACGAAAATCGTAATTTATGATAAGTTTAGCGGATCTTCTCCAACTTCAAAAATATTTTCTTC
>JAGUXU010000164.1 GCA_020061685.1 Candidatus Omnitrophota bacterium | reverse complement strand
CTCGATAAATCAGCGCAGGGGATCCAGGAGGCCTCGTATCACCTGATACTCCTGGCAAAAGACGAGACGGGGTACAGGAACCTGATGAAGCTGGTCTCTCTGGGTTATCTTGAAGGTTTCTACTACAGGCCCCGCGTCGATAAAGAGCTCCTCTCGCAGTACTCCAAGGGGCTTATTGCGCAATCGGCCTGCCTGCAGGGAGAGATACCTTACCTTCTGGTAAAAAATCAATATAACGAAGCGAGGGCCATCGCTTCACAATACAGGGACATATTCGGGACCGGAAATTTCTACCTTGAACTGCAGAAGAACCTTATCCCGGAACAGGAGACGGCGAATGCAGGCCTCATAAAACTCTCGAAAGAACTTGAGATGCCCCTTGTCGCTACGGCGGACGTGCATTACATCGCGAAGAAAGACGCCCGCGCCCATGAAGCGCTCCTTTGCATACAGACCCAGAGCACTTTAGACGATCCGGACCATATGAAATTCCAGACCGACGAGTTCTACTTTAAATCGCCGGACGAGATGAAGGAATCCTTCGCCGAAGTCCCTCAGGCGATAAACTCTACCGTCGAGATCGCCGAGAAATGCAATCTTGAGCTGGAATTCGACAAGACGCACCTTCCGCATTTCACGCCTCCGGAAGGAAAGACGCGCGAACAATACTTAAAGGAGCTTGTCGAGGGCGGCCTTAAGAAACGCTATGAGGCGACGGATAAAACCGTTCAAGAGAGGGTAGAACACGAACTGAAGATCATCAAAGAGACCGGTTTCACGAGTTATTTCCTGATCGCTTGGGACTTCATCAATTACGCCAAATCCGCGGGCATCCCGGTCGGGCCGGGAAGGGGTTCGGCGGCGGGAAGCGTCGTAAGTTACGCGCTGGGCATAACGGACCTGGACCCCCTGAAATACGACCTCATCTTCGAGAGGTTCCTGAATCCGGACAGGGTAAGCCTTCCCGATATAGACATAGACTTTTGCTACGAGCGAAGGAGTGAGGTCATCAATTATGTCGTCGAGAAATATTCCAAAGACAACGTGGCCCAGGTAATAACGTTCGGGACTATGCAGGCGCGCGCCGTCATCAGGGACGTGGGAAGGGTCATGGGAATAAGTTACGGCGAGGTCGACAGGATCGCGAAACTCGTCCCGCAGGAACTGGAGATGACGCTGGATAAGGCCTTAAAATATGAGCCCGAACTGCGGAACCTCTATAAGGTAGACCCCAGGATAAAACAACTTATCGAGACCTCGCTGGCGCTCGAGGGCCTGACGCGCCACGCCTCGACTCACGCGGCGGGCGTGGTCATATCCGATGAGCCGCTTACCGACTATATACCGCTCTTCAAATCGGGCGAGGACCAGATCTCGACCGGCTATGAGATGAAGTCCCTGGAGAAGATAGGCCTGCTTAAGATGGACTTCCTCGGATTGCGCACCCTGACGGTCGTAGACGAGACCGTAAAGATAATAAAAAGGACCAAGGCGGTAGAGATAGACATAGAGAAGATACCGACAGACGACCCCAAGACATTCGCGTTATTATCCAACGCCGAATCTTTCGGGGTCTTCCAGTTAGAAAGTTCGGGGATGCGCGAACTCTTGAGCAAGCTGCGCCCGAATAAGTTCGAGGATATCATCGCCATACTCGCGCTTTATCGTCCCGGGCCGATAGGAAGCGGTATGGTCGAGGACTTCATAAAAAGAAAACACGGCCTCGTGCCGATAAAATACGACCACAAGGCGCTCGAGACAGTCCTTAAAGAGACCTACGGTATCATCGTCTATCAGGAGCAGGTCATGAGGATAGCCTCGGAACTGGCGGGATTCACGATGTCCCAGGCCGACAGCCTTCGCCGCGCGATGGGCAAGAAGATCCCGGAAGACATGGAACAGGCCAGGTCCAGTTTTATCGACGGCGCCGCAAAGAAAGGCATAGACAAAAGGACGGCGGAGAAGATATTCAACCTGATAGAATATTTCGCGGGTTACGGTTTCAATAAATCGCATTCGACGGCTTACGCGCTCATCTCATACAGGACAGCGTATTTAAAAGCGAATTATCCCGTCGAGTTCATGACGGCGCTTCTTACCTCGGAACGCGACAATATAGATAAGGTGGCGTTCTATATTGATGAGGCCAAGAGGATGGGGATCAAGATCCTGCCGCCTAACGTGAACGAGAGTTTCGCGAAATTCACGGTGGTGGAGAACGCGATAAGGTTCGGGTTAAGCGCGGTAAAGAACATCGGGCAGGGGGCCATTGACTCGATAGTGACCGCGAGGAACAGGGTCGGAAAATTCAAGACGCTTTATGACTTTTGCGAGCATGTCGACCTGCGCCTTGTCAACAGGAAGGTGCTTGAGAGCATGATAAAGTGCGGTGCGATGGACGGTTTCGGCCAGCACAGGTCGCAATTGACGGCGATACTCGACGGCTGTCTTGAGGCGGGATCCGCATCGCATAAAGAACGGCAAAGCGGGCAGTTGTCCTTCTTCGGCGAATTCGACAGCCACGCGAAAGTCCACACAAGGAGACACGAGGTCCCCAAGATACCGGAATGGGCGGAGAGCCAGCTCCTGGCGTACGAAAAAGAGATGCTGGGTTTTTACATAACGGGGCACCCTTTGGCGAAATACGAGAAATTACTGAGGGCCTACGCTACCTGTTCGATAAAAGACCTCGGCAAGAGAAGGTCGGAAGAAGATGTCAGCCTCGGCGGGATAATATCCAAGGTCAAGTTCACCATCACAAAAGCCAAGAGCGAGAAGATGGCTATCGTAAATCTGGAGGATTTAAGCGGGCAGACCGAGGTCCTGGTCTTTCCCAAGACCTTCGCGGCAACCGAGAAATTCATCAGGAAAGACGCCGTGATCTGCGTCAAGGGTAAGGTGAACCTAAGGGAAGAACGGCCGAAATTGATCGCCAACGACGTAATACCTTTTGAGGAACTGCAGAAGAAGTACACTCAGGCAATAATAATAAATCTCTCTACCACCGGAATAGACGAAAAAGCGCTTACCCTCTTAAAAACCATCCTGGAGTCGCATCCGGGTACGGCGCCTGTCTATCTCAACTTTAAGATGGCTGACGGTAAAAGAGTAGAAGTATCGGTAGAAGAAAGACTTAAGGTGGAACCGTCCGACGGCCTGACCACGGAGATAGAAAAGTTACTGGGCGAAGGGGCCGTCTCGTTTAAGACTTGACAAATTTCGCCAAAAATGATACTTTACTAAATACAATAGATATAATAAGTTACGAGATAAGGAGGTAGGGTATGACTAAAAAAGAGATAGTGCTGCAGATCGCCAATGAGACGGGCCTAAAGCAGGTCGACGTTAAGCTGGTGACCCAGCGCGTCCTTGATATGATAATCGAGGCGCTGGCTACCGGCGAGACCGTTGAACTCAGGAATTTCGGCATATTTAAGGTAAAGGCCCGCCGCGGAAGAACAGGCAGAAATCCGCGCACCGGCGTAACCGTTCCTGTCCCGCCCAAAAAAGTAGCTGTCTTTAAGCCGGGACTGGTCATGAAACAAAAAGTTAAATAAAACCTGCCCCAAATTCCCTTATGAAAGAGATAAAAGCGCAGATAAAAGCTTTGCGGGGGACTAAAGATCTCCTGCCAGAAGAAGCAAGATTATGGACGTTTCTCGAAGAGAAGGCCAGAGGCGTCTTCGCCTGTTTTGACTTCAGCGAGATGAGGACGCCCATAATAGAAGAGTCCTCTCTCTTCGTCCGCTCCATAGGACAGGGGACGGACATAATCGAAAAACAGATGTATACCTTCCTCGACAGAGGCGAACGTTCCATCAGTTTAAGGCCCGAAGCGACGGCATCCGTGGTAAGGGCCTACCTTGAGCACGGAATGGATAAAAATACGGGGTTGGCCAAGTTATTTTATATCGGCTCGATGTTCCGCGCGGAACGGCCGCAGGCGGGCAGGGCCAGGCAATTCCACCAGATAGGGGTCGAAGCGATAGGTTCTTATAATCCGCATCTGGACGCGGAAGTAATAGCCCTCTTGTGCGCTATACTGGACTCATTTAATATCATAGGCTATAAGATAAAATTGAACTCCTTGGGTTGCGCGAAGGATAAGAGCGACCTGTCTCTCGGGCTGCGCAAGTCGCTTGAAGGCAGCATCTCCGATCTCTGCGATGACTGCAAGGTCCGGTATGAGAAGAACGTCCTAAGGATACTCGACTGCAAGGAAGAAAAATGTAAGCACGCCATCCGGAAGGTCTTTCAGGGGACAGAGGCTTATTTGTGCCCGGAGTGCAAGGCGCATTTCGATTCGGTAAAGAGCGCCCTGGACATCTTAAAGGTAGATTATCAGATCGAGCCCCATCTGGTAAGGGGCCTGGACTATTACACAAAGACGACCTTTGAGGTCACCCACCATAAACTGGGAGCGCAGGACGCCATTGCGGCGGGCGGCCGGTACGATAATCTCGTGTCGGACCTCGGCGGGCCGGAGACGGGCGCATGCGGCTTCGCGATAGGGATGGAAAGGGCCGCGATGGCCATCCACGATATGCCTGCGGTTAAAGAAGGGATAGATATATTCGTCGCCACGATCGGCGACGAGGCCTATCGGCTCGGTTTCAGGCTGGCGATGGAATTGCGCAATGTCGGGATATCCGCCGATATAGATTACGAAGGCCGGTCCCTTAAAGCGCAGATGAGGGCGGCCGACAAGACCGGAGCAAGGCTGACCGCCCTGATCGGCGAAGATGAGATAAAAAACCATTCCATAACCGTAAGGAATATGCGCACAAAAGAACAGTTGACCATACCCGAACGTAGTTTCGTACCCGAGATCGAAAGGCTCCTGGAAAAATAGATGAAACGGACTCATAACTGCGGCGAACTGACGGGAAAGGACACTGGTAAAGAGGTGGTGCTTGCCGGTTGGGTCCACAGGAGACGCGACCACGGCGGGCTTATCTTTATCGACCTGCGGGACAGGGAAGGCATAACACAGGTCGTATTTAACCCGGAAAGCTCAAAAGAGCTCCATCAGGCGGCGCAGAGCTTAAGGAACGAGTATGTCGTGGCGGCCGAGGGCAGGGTAAGGAACCGTCCCAAAGGAACGGAAAACCCCAGGATAAAGACCGGGGAGATAGAGGTCGAGGCCGCTAAGCTGACGGTCCTAAGCGCAGCGCAGACACCGCCGTTCGAGATAGAAGACGAGAGCCAGATATCGGAAGAATTGCGTTTTACGTATAGGTTCCTGGATCTAAGGCGCAAGCCCGCGCGCGACAAACTTATCATCAGGCATAAGGTCTGCCAGATCACGCGCAATTTTCTGGATAAAGAGGGCTTTATTGAGATCGAGACGCCGATATTGACCAAATCGACCCCTGAGGGAGCAAGGGATTATCTGGTCCCGAGCAGGGTAAACCCCGGAAAATTCTTCGCCCTTCCTCAGTCGCCGCAACTATTCAAGCAGATACTGATGGTCGCGGGTATGGACAAGTACTTCCAGATAGCGAAATGCTTCAGGGACGAGGACCTGAGAGCGGACAGGCAGCCGGAATTCACGCAGCTAGATATCGAAATGTCCTTTATCGACGTGGATGATATTCTCGACCTTACCGAACGGCTGATGAAGGAGATATTCAAAAAGGCGATAGACCTCGACCTGAAAATACCTTTTCCGAGATTGAAACACCGTGAGACCGTAGATAGATTCGGCACGGATAAACCCGATACCAGATTCGGCATGGAGCTCATCGATCTGACCGATACCTTAAAGGGCGGCCAATTTCAGACTTTTGAGAAGGTAATAACGGCCGGAGGAATAGTAAAGGCGCTGAACTTCAAGGGAAAGGCGGACCTTTCACGAAGTGAGATAGACGTCCTTACGGAACTGGCTATCAAGCTCGGCGCAAAGGGGCTTGCGTGGTTTAAGGCGGGCGACGGAAACGTCGAATCCCCTATCGCGAAATTCTTTGACGAGGCACGGATAAAGGCGATGCTTAAAAAGACGGACGCCGCAAAAGGGGATCTGATACTTCTGGTCGCGGATAAACAAGATATCGTAAATGGGGCCCTCGGCCAGTTAAGGCTGGCGATAGCGGAAAAATACGGCTTGATACCCAAGGGCAGTTTTAATTTCCTCTGGGTCGTCGAATTCCCGTGGTTCAAGTATAACGACGAGGAGAAACGCTGGGAGGCGGAACATCATCCATTTACGGCGCCCTATGAGGAGGACCTGCAGTTCATCGAGAGCGCTCCGCAGAAAGTAAGGGCCAAGGCGTATGACCTCGTCTTAAACGGCGTAGAGATAAGTTCGGGGTCGATAAGGATCCATGACAGGCAGACTCAGTCACGGATATTCAAGGCGATAGGATTAAGCGATGAGGAGGCGGAAGCGAGGTTCGGATTCCTGCTTGAGGCCTTCTCCTACGGCGCGCCGCCGCACGGCGGGATCGCCCCGGGCCTTGACAGGTTAATAGCGATGATGACCGGTTCGGCGAGCATACGCGACGTCATCGCTTTCCCGAAGACGCAAAAAGCGGTCTGTTTTATGACCGGCGCGCCTTCGGATGTATCGGAAAAACAGTTAAAGGAACTCGGATTAAGTTTAAAAAAATAAGAAAGGGGGAAGTTTTAAGATGAAGAGGTTATTTGTGGTCTTGGCGGTTTTAGTCGCGATAATCGCCGTCGCGGGTTGTTCGGTAAATACGAAATTGATAGAAAGGGAAAGGGTCGACCAGCAGGTCAGCGGCAACAGAGGATATCTGAAGGGGACGCCGCCGCCTGAAGCAGAGAGAAGGGCGACCAAGAAATATTATGAGGTGCAGGTGGAATTTCCGTCCGTAACGGAAGAAAGCCGCGTCCCGAAGAAAGCTCCGCAGGAAGAACCGGCTCCGGCGCCCAGCGTAAACTATGATACGTCCGTCCGGGAACAGGAGACCATGGTAACGACCGTCGAGATAGAGGAAAAAGAGACGTTTACAAATTATACCGTCCAAAAAGGCGACACGCTCCAGAAGATCTCGATGAAATTCTTCGGCACGACGAAAAAATGGAAAAAGATATTCGATCTCAACCGGGATGTCCTGAAAGCACCGGATAAGGTCCGCCCCGGAATGGTCCTCAGGATACCGGAAGCGGAAAGCATCAAGGTAAAGGAAAGCGAATACATAAAATAACGGCCATATGGAAAAGGTATTTAAATTATTGAGCGACGAGGAAGCCCGCATACTTTTCGGCCGCCACGATGAGAACTTAAAGCTCATCGAGAGGGAGTTCGGCGTAAAGATAATCGCGCGCGGAGAGAACCTGACGATAGGCGGCGCCGAAAAGGACGTGGCAAACGCCTCGCGCCTCTTTGAGCAGGTCCTTGATATAATAAGGATAGGCCGCCCCGTAAGGCAGCACGAGATCCTTTACGCCATAAAGGCGATACACCAACAGGCGGAACTTGACCTGCATTCCATATATCTCGACAAGATAGAGATCTTATCGAAGAAGCAATTTGTGACGCCTAAGACAAGCGGCCAGAAGTCTTACGTCGACGCGATAAGGCAGTTCGATATCGTCTTCGGCATCGGCCCGGCGGGAACCGGAAAGACATACCTGGCCATGGCGATGGCCATAAACGCCCTGAAATCAGGGCACGTAAGCCGCATCGTATTGACGCGGCCCGCTGTCGAGGCGGGTGAGAGCCTGGGTTTTCTGCCGGGCGATATCGAGGAGAAGGTATCGCCGTATTTAAGGCCTCTCTATGACGCGCTTTACGAGATGATGGACATGGATAAGGTGGAGAGGTTCCTGGGAAGAGGCGTCATCGAGGTCGCTCCCCTGGCGTATATGCGCGGCAGGACCTTAAACGACGCCTTCATAATACTGGATGAGGCGCAAAACGCGACCGCCTACCAGATGAAGATGTTCCTGACGAGGCTCGGTTTCGACTCAAAGACCGTCATAACCGGGGACGTGACACAGAGCGACTTGCCCGGCGGAAAAGCCGTCGGCCTCTTGCAGGCCGAGGAGGTCCTGAAGGATATCGAGGGGATCAAGTTCATACACTTCTCGGGCGATGACGTAGTGCGCCATGAGCTCGTCCAGGACATAATAAAGGCATACGAAAAACACAATGGCAAAGAAACCTAGATCATCGGGCGGGGCGACGAAACTCTTGATCGCCGCGATAACCTGCGCGGTGCTCATCTTTATAATATACGTCGGCAGGGTGCCGTACGGCAGTCTGCCCCAGATAGGAAAGGTCTCGGAGAGGGACGTATATGCGCCGTTTGACTTCTCTTACGACGCGGGCATTGACGTCGAAAAAACGGAGAAGATGAAGGAAGACGCGGCGCTCGGCGTAAATGATGTCTACGATATAGATGCCGATATCTACGAGAAGGCATCGCAAAACGTAAAAGATTTTTTTGCTTCGGCGAAAGCGGCCGAACCGGAAAAAGAGGAAGCGGCCCTCCTGGCCAAATTAGCGGGCATATTCTCGGCAGGGATAATCTCCCCGGAAGACAGGGAGAACCTTACGAAACAGGGCAAGAATACCATAACGATAAGGAACCTAAGCACAAAGACCGAATTTAACGCCGAAGTCAAGAACCTGAAGACAGCCGACGAATTAAGATCGCAGTTGCCGGCGGCGATAGCGGGCAAGACCCTGGCACCTAACCTGAAATCCAATGTCGTGGAGACCTCCGGCCGCCGCGAGAAAGCGATAGCCGCCGTCGCCCCCCAGAAGAAATTTATAGACGTCAAAAAAGGCGAGCTCATAATCCAGCAGGGGGAAAGGTTCACGCATTTTCACGTGGCAAAACTGGAAGCGATACGCTCGATGTCCCTGGAAGGGGAACGCTTCGCCCTGTCTCTGCTCGGCATCTCTTTTATCGTAATTGCACTGGTGATAATCCTGTCTATATATTTTGCACATTACGAACCTAATCTATATTCGAATAACAGGTACCTCGTACTGATATCTTTTACCATACTGGCCGTGGCCGCGATCGCTAAAGGCATATCTTTATCCGCAGGGCCGGCTTATTTTATACCTGTCGCTATGGGGCCTATGCTTATCGCCCTGCTCTTGGGCGCCCGGCCCGCTATAGTCATAGCGATGATCTCCAGCCTGCTGGTCGGTCTTATAACAGGCGGGAAGTTTGACGCGACGCTGATATTCCTTGCCGGCAGCATAGTGGGCGTATACGCCGTCAGGGGAGTAAGAAAGAGATCGCAGTTATTTAAGGCCGGCGTTTTCGTCGGGACTACCAATGTCTTCTGCGTCATCGGACTGGGGATATTAAATAACCTTGAAGGCCCCGTTATCTTTTGGGATTCCATATGGTTCCTCGTGAACGGTTTTGCCGTCGGTGCCATCGTTACCGGCACGCTCCACCTCTTTGAATCCGTCTCGCAGATAACGACGAATATCACGCTCCTTGAATTGGCGGACCCGAATAATCCGTTATTGAAAGAGTTGATATTAAAGGCACCGG
>JAGUXU010000112.1 GCA_020061685.1 Candidatus Omnitrophota bacterium | reverse complement strand
TTTTGCAGCAACTTCCAGGGGTGAGCCTTCAGGTCCTTTACAAAATCTTCAAGTTCCTTATACAGCCCGTCGTCCATAAATAACTTTCCTATTGTGCCCTCCCCGCATTTGACCTTATCCATAACGACATTCGCGGACTCCATCAATCTTTCCAGGCTCGACATCATCTCGTATGCCTTCTCGGTCACCTTCTCGAGAGGGACGGATTCTTTTCCCACAAGGACCTCGCCCGGCTTAAGCGTCGGGCTTCCGGCCGTCCCCGGAAAGATCTCGATGTACTTTTCTCCTATGAGGCCGAGCGTATTGATGATGGCCTCCGCGTCCTTCTCTACCCTGGCCTTCTTGTTCAGCAGCAGCGTAAGTTCCACGGCGGTCTTCTGATTCTCCTTGTCAAAGATGATATCGATGTCCCGTACCTCTCCGACCTGTACGCCGGCGAGCCGCACGGGCGCGGCGACCTGAATGCCGTTCGCGAAATAAAAATGCACCTTTATGCTGTACCTATGCTCAAAAGTCTTAAAACTGCCTATCGAGAATACCATGGATATGAATATGGCTATGCCTATCGCGACAAACATCCCGACCTTGAACTCGAAATCAAGTCTTCTCATCAGGCCTCCTCGAGGTTAATCTTCGGTTATCGGGCCGGTAGCGGCGCCGTTTATGAACTGATGGACTACCGGGTTCTTGGTGTTCTTTATCTCCTCCGGGGTCCCTACCTCCACGATCTTGCCTTTATATAACATCGCTATCCTGTCGGCGACTTTATAAGCCGAGACCATATCGTGCGTGACGACGACCGCGAGCGTCTTGAGTTTACCGTGTAATTCCTTTATCAATTCGTTTATGGCGTCGGCGCCGATCGGGTCTACACCGGTAGTGGGCTCGTCATATAATATTATATTGGGGTTCATGCATATAGCCCTCGCCAGGCCCACGCGCTTCTTCATGCCGCCGGATAATTCCGATATCCTCAACTCCTCTATCCCGTGGAGGCCCACCATCTCGAGGCATTCCGCGACCCTCTTATTGATCGCGGCATCGTCTGTTTTGGTATGTTCTATCAGATTAAACGCGACGTTGTCGCGCACGTTCAGCGAATCGAATAATGCCGCGCCCTGGAACAGCATCCCGAACTTGAGCCTGAGGGCGTTTAATTCCTTCTCGTCAAGCCTGGTGATATCCTGCCCGTCTATCACTACCTGCCCCGAATCCGGCTTCATGATGCCGATTATATGTTTTAAGAGGACGCTCTTGCCCGTTCCCGAACGGCCTATCACGACTATCGTCTCGCCGTCCCGGAGGGTAAGGTTCACGTTATCCAGGACCACGTGGTCCTCAAAGGCCTTGCATAAGTTGACTATCTCTATCATATCTAAAATGAAAACCCGAAATAGAACAATGCCGTAAACAAACAGTCGGCCGCGATTATCAGGATGAAGGAAGTGACGACCGCCTTTGTCGTGGCACCTCCTACCCCTTCCGCCCCGCCCTCCACCCTCATCCCTTCATAACAGGCTATGGTGCAGATTATCATCGCGAAAGCAAAAGATTTTATGAGCCCCGTCATTATATCCTTTAATTTAAGCGCATCCCAGGTAGTGGTCATGTACAGATTAGCGCCTATGTGCAATTTAAAGACGCCTATCATATAACCGCCGAAAATACCTATGATATCCGCATAAACGGTCAAGAGAGGCAGCATAAAAAATAGCGCGATGAACCGCGGCGTAACAAGGTACTTTATGGGGTTGGTCGCCAGTGTCTCTAGGGCGTCTATCTGTTCGGTGACCTTCATTGTGCCCAGTTCCGCGGTTATCGAAGCGCCTGTCCGGCCCGCGATGACCAACGCGGTCAATACCGGCCCCAACTCCCTCGTTATGGAGAGGGCTACGATGCTCGCGATATACAATGTCGCTGATATCTTCTGCATCTGGTAAGCGGTCTGAAGTGAAATCACTATGCCGGTAAACATGCTCGTCAGAAAGACTATCGGCAAGCCGTCTATGCCGACTTTCACCATCTGGTCCAGGATCTGTTTCCGCTTCGGGGGCGAAACGAATATCCAGAAGATGCTCTTGGCAAAAAGGACCGAGACGCCTCCCGTATAATTCACAAAGGCGATAAAACGCTTGCCCAGCCTTGAGACCCAACCGTCCATCAGAACCTCACCTTCCGCTCGACGCCGAAGAAATCATTGTTTTCGTTCATCCTTAATTTAAGGTTTCCCGGCTTGCCGAGTTTATATTCCAGTTCCACCTCATCTTCTTTCGGACGTTCCTGTTGCGCCTGTTGCGCGGAATACGTCTTGAAATTCACCCTGAACTGCTCGCCTATGTCCCTTCCGCTGACGTATTCCTCCCCGCCCACTACCCTCGTTACGCTCGTCCCCGCCCATACGACGGTGTTGGGGTCCGACTTTATTACTATATTGCGGAAGGCCCTTGATGTCCCCATATCCTTCAGGTCCATCCTGCCTTCCAGCGTCAGCACCTCATCATCAGTATAAACTTTTGAATTAAAAAATTCAAGCTTTTCGCTGCTGCCCTTTATGGATACCTTAGCCGAATTGTACCTCACGATACCTATATTGCCGTTTAAGAAATCTACCTGGCCGTCGATCCTGAGGTTCTTCTCCGGATCCCCGTAAACGCGGATATCCCCGAAGACGAGGCCGGAGATCAGCCCTCTTTCCATCGTAAGGTCCATCAGGCCGCCGAGCTGCGCACCCTTGAATTTAAAAGACAGGTCTATCTCGTTCGGAGACGCAAGAGAAAAAGCGCCGTTGACAAAAACGACGTCGCCGTAATTCAGGCCCAATAACCTTAGTTTGTCACCTATGAGCTCGTAAGTCCCCTTGATCTCGCGTATAGGGTCGTAATTTATCAGCGAGCCCGACGTGCTGAAATCGCCCACGACGGACTCCAGCCTGTTGTCCTTGCCGTAATTCAGCCTGCCGTTTATATTATAATTCGATAAGAAGTCAAAACCAAGAAGTTTTAAATGTGTCGCGTTTATATTTAACGTGAAATACGGCAGTTTTGAAAGATCGCCGGTTATGCCCACCCTGCTCACTTCGCCTAAAGCGGCGGCATTGCCCTGAACGTCCTGTGGGTACAGATCGATATTAAAACCTTTCTTGGCGCGCTCAAATACGCCGTTTAAGACCAGGTTCCCGCCGAGATTAAAATTCTTAAGGGATATCTCGTTCTCGGTGCTGGTAATATCGCCGGAGAAATCCAGGCTCAGCTTCTCCGGGATCTCAAAAGTGCCGCGCACGGCTATCTCCTCGACTATGCCGTTTAACCGCGCCTGCAGGATGTACCCTTTGCCTTTTATTGCCCCTTCCAGGCGGACCGCCGAATGCGTAAGAGGGAACCCGAGACTGCCGCCGCCCAGGAACCTTTGCCCAAATATACCGGCGCTGACGTTATGGGACTCTATCCCTTTCTCGTCAAGTTTGAAATTACCGTTAAATTCGGTGATCACCGGCGTCCCTTGGGCGTTATGGAACGAGCCGTCCCTGATAGATATGGTTATCTCTTTCCACGCGGGCTCCACCATCTTCGGGACCGCAAGTTTATTCTCGGTATCGTAAAAATATACCTTCGGAGAGACAAAAGTAATCTTGTTCAGCTTATAGAATTTGTTAAAGGCGATATTCCATATCCTGCAGTCGAGGCCTATCGCCGCCGAGGAGAAGAAGAGCCGTCTTGCGGCCTGGTCTGCCGCGCCGGTGCCATAGAGCTTGATGTCTTTAAGGACAATCTCCCTGAATATCCCGCCTTCTATGTCGCCTATCTCGCCTTCCAGGCCTATCTTCTCTTTTATCAGCGCCAGCGACCTGTTCTTGAAACCCTCAAGAAAAACCTTTCCCTCCAGGTCGATATAAATGAAGATAAAGAGTATGGCTACGCCTATTAACAGAAGCGGCCTGCCTCTGTGTCTCCTCAAGTCTTTCTTGCCCCGATTTCCTCAAATGTCAGGTGGTCAAATTTCAAACCTATCTTCACGGGCCTTCCCTTTTGGACCTTGCCGGAGATTATCTCCTGCGCAAGAGGGTCTTCCAGGAATCTTTGGATCGTCCTCTTGAGGGGCCTGGCGCCGTATATAGGATCAAAACCTTTGTTGATCAAAAACTCTACGGCATCCTTGCTTAAATCGATCGAGATCTCGTGTTGCTCCCTGAGCCTGTTCTTGACTTCGGCAACCTCGATATCGACGATCTTATGGAGGTCTTCTTTGGTCAACGGCTTGAAGACGATTATATCGTCTATCCTGTTTAAGAACTCCGGCTTAAACGTCTTCTTGACCTCATCAAGTAATTTCTCCTTCATGCTCTGATAGGTCAGCTCTTCCTTGTCGGATTTAAAGCCGAGGGACCCCTGTTTCTTCAAGATCTCGGCGCCGATATTAGAGGTCATTATCAGTATCGTATTCCTGAAATCCACTCTCCTTCCGAAAGAATCCGTAAGCCGCCCTTCTTCAAGGACCTGAAGCAATATATTGAAGACGTCCGGATGCGCCTTCTCTATCTCATCCAAAAGGACCACGGAATACGGACGCCGCCTTACCTTCTCGGTCAGCTGGCCGCCTTCCTCATATCCGACGTAACCGGGAGGGGCGCCGACGAGCCTTGAGACATTGAATTTCTCCATATATTCGGACATGTCAAGTTGGATCATCGCGTCTTCGTCGCCGAACATAAACTCGGCCAGCGCCTTGGCAAGCAGGGTCTTGCCTACGCCGGTCGGCCCCAGGAATATGAATGAGCCGATGGGCCTCTTCGGGTCCTTCAATCCCGCCCGCGAGCGCCTGACCGCGTTGGCCATCGCGTTTAACGCCTCATCCTGCCCGACGACCCTCCTGTGAAGTTCTTCCTCTATCTTCAGAAGTTTTTCGGTCTCCTTCTGCTCCAGCTTGAGGACCGGTATACCGGTCCATTTCGCGACTATCTCGGCTATGTCTTCATCGGTGACCTGCGGATAGGCCTCGGCTTTTTGCCTGGACCATTCTTTCCTTCCTCTCTCAAGCTGCGCCTTTAATTCACGTTCCTGATCGCGGAGCGACGCCGCCTTCTCAAAGTCCTGCCCCTTGACCGCGGCCTCCTTCTCCTTCCTGACCTGCTCGATATTCTTCTCGACCTCTTTTATGTCGGGAGGCGTGGTCATCACGTTCAGGCGCGCGCGTGAACCCGCCTCATCGATCAGGTCGATGGCCTTGTCCGGCAGATACCTGCCGGATATGTATTGGTCCGAGAGTTTCGCCGCGGCCTCGAGCGCCGTATCCGTAAATTTGACCTTATGGTGCGCCTCATACCTGTCCCTAAGGCCCTTGAGTATCTCTATCGTCTCCGAGACCGACGGCGGCTCGACCATAATGGTCTGGAACCTGCGTTCAAGCGCCGCGTCTTTCTCTATGTATTTTCTGTATTCATCGAGAGTGGTCGCGCCGATGCATTGCATCTCGCCGCGTGATAACGCGGGTTTCAATATATTCGAGGCGTCGATCGCGCCCTCCGCGCCGCCGGCCCCCACTAAGGTGTGCAACTCGTCTATAAAGATTATTATATTCTCGGAGCGTTTTATCTCGTCCATGACCGCCTTGATGCGTTCCTCGAACTGCCCTCTGTATTTCGTGCCCGCGACCATCAAAGCCAGATCCAGTATTATGACCCGTTTATCGCGCAATATCTCGGGGACGTCTCCTTTTACGATCTTCTGGGCGAGCCCCTCGACGATGGCGGTCTTGCCCACTCCCGCTTCGCCTAATAGCACGGGGTTATTCTTCGTCCTGCGCGAGAGTATCTGGATGACGCGCTCTATCTCGTCCTTCCTGCCGATGACAGGGTCGAGTTTGCCTTCGCGCGCCAGGACCGTCAGGTCCCTTCCGAACGCGTCCAGCGAAGGCGTCTTTGACTTTGCCGGAGAGGCGGCTTGAGTGTATCCCGGCGCGGATGCGCCGAGCAGGGACATCACCTCTTGCCTTACCTTGTTCAAATCAAGGCCCAGATTTGTCAGGACCTGGCTTGCGACCCCTTCGCCCTCGCGTATCAGCCCCAGAAGAAGATGCTCCGTGCCGATATAGTTATGGCCCAGGTTCCTTGCTTCGTCGGTAGCCAGCTCTATGACCTTCTTCGCCTTCGGCGTAAAGGGTATATCGCCCGAGACCACTGTCGGCGGGCCCGGCTGGACCAATTTCTCCACTTCCAGACGGATGGACTCAAGGCCCAGCCCCAGATTTTGCAGGACTGCCGCCGCGACACCCTCACCCTCTTTTATCAGCCCCAGAAGGATGTGTTCGGTGCCTATGTAATCGTGATTGAATCTCTTGGCCTCCTCTTTCGCGAGGATGATGACCTTCCTCGCCCTTTCCGTAAATCGAGAGAACATGTTCATACCTTATACCCCCTTAAATATATACTTTACCCCATAAGCTTACTTTGGATCAACTCCGCCCGCTTGACGTCCCTCTCCTCGGCGGAGAGATGTTTTTCTTCCGTCTTCTGTAAATGCGCCGGCTGGATCTGAATGATCAGATCGTTGAGCATACTGATATTTATATCTTTTATCATTCCAAGGTCGATGCCGAGCCTTACCTCGGAAAGCAGGCCTAGCGCTTCCTCGCTCGTCATAAGATGCGCGCTCTTTAATATGCCTACGGCCCGCGATATCTTATCGTCCAATAATTGCTTTTGGTTCGCCAGAAGCGATTTTCTCGCCGCGTTCTCGTAGTCGATGACCTGCCGTATTAAGCGCTCCAGATTATCGATGATCTCCTCTTCGCTGTGCCCTAACGTGACCTGGTTCGATATCTGGAAGAAATTGCCGGACGCCTCGGTCCCTTCCCCGAAAAAGCCGCGCGCGGTCAGGCCCAGTTTCGTTATCGCATTAAGCAGCTGATTTATCTGCTTTGTCATCACAAGACAGGGAAGATGCACCATGCACGATGCCCTCAGGCCGGTGCCGACGTTAGTCGGGCAACAGGTATAATAACCCAGGTCCGTCGAATAAGCGTAATCGAGCCTCTTATCGAGATCATCATCGATCTTATTCGTAAGTTTCCATGTATCCTGTATATTGAAACCGGATTGCAGCACCTGGATCCTTAAGTGGTCCTCTTCGTTCACCATTATGCTTATTATCTCGCGGTCGCCTATCAGGACCGATTTATATTCGGGATTCGTTATATGCTCCCGGCTTATCAGATGCCTCTCGAGCAGTATCTGCTTATCTATGCCGAAAAGGTCCTTCATCCTCAGATAAAGGGCGCCCTTGAAATAATCTACTTCTTTATACGCCTTCTCGAAATCCGAGAGCACCCCTTCAAGCTGGGCAGGCTTGGCCCAATGCGGGAAAGGGTATTTCGCGAGGTTGCGCGCAAGCCTTATCCGCGAGGAGATGACGATATCGGCATTGGGTCCGCTGCCCTTGAGCCACTCGCCTGTCTGTGTCCATAGCTCCTCGAATCTCATTCCTTCGCCCCGGCTTTCTTCTCCGATTCGCGTATCTTATCCCTTATCCGCGCCGCCTCCTCGAATTCCTCGGCTCCGATGGCGCGCTGTAATTTCTGGCGGAGCTCCTGTAATTCCGATTTCTTGGTCGCTGTATACGCCTTGCCCGCCGGGCCCTTGCCGGTATGGCGCGTCGAACCGTGTATCCTCTTAAGGAGCGGCAGCAGGTTCTGTTTAAACGCCTTGTAACATTCGCCGCAACCCAGCCTGCCTATCTTCCTGAAATCATCCCAAGTCATCCCGCACGCGGGGCACTTGGCTATGACTTCCGTTATCTCGGCCCCTTCGGTCAGATCGCCCATGCCGGCTAAGAGGTCCGCGATACTGAAGTGCTGCTCCATCTCTATGCCTT
>JAGUXU010000199.1 GCA_020061685.1 Candidatus Omnitrophota bacterium | reverse complement strand
GAGTACAGTTCTTTTCGCGTGTAGTCGTCCCGAGGATAAACAAAATCACCCTTTAATCCCGTCTCAAAATATCCCGGTTGAGTTACGAAGATATCCGCGTTATAGACGTAATCCGAATCGAATGGGAAGGGTTTCGTGTCGCATGGCGCGTAGAGTATTTTCTTGCCGTTCCCATCGATAAAAAGATACATATATGACGTTGCAGGGTTTTCTTTTACAAATATCGGAATAACGGTTATGTCTTTGATTTTTATCTTATTCCTGATAACCTTTTTATCCAATACCTTGATGCGCCTGTAATAATCGAATGCATTGCCGTATTGGCCTGATATATTCTTAAGCTTCTCATCTATTTTATCGGGAACGATAAGAGATATCGTCTTCCGGGGAGAATAACAGTATTTTGTCCCGTCAAAATAAAAAGAGATCAAAGCGAAATGCCCGTCGAGGTGGTCGCTGTCTAAATGGGTGTATAGCAAATAATCGATTTCTTTAACGCGGGAGTTATTAAGCGAGTCGTAAATTTGCGGCGGAGTGTCGATAAGCATATTTAAATCGTTCAGGAAAGCCGACGGCCCTGTCCTCGAATACGGTATCCCCTTTTTCCTCGCGCCATTGCATATCCGGCACCGGCAAAGCGGTTTCGGAATAGGGATGCAGCCGCCGCTGCCGAGGATGGTTAGTTTCATATCATTCCAATCTTTTGTTTCTTCCGGGCTACGATAGTTATTCTTCTGGATTTGCCGCTAAATCTTGAGAGGTCGTGTCCGCCATAGATTTTTATTATCTCAAATCCTCCGCGCAAGAGCAAACTTTTCATTTCTCCGAAAGAATACAACCTTAACGACCAACTATATTCTTTTCTTCTGCCGCCTCTCAAAAAAATTCTCCTGCAATTATCTCTGCTCTTTTGTTTGTCGTATTTATGGCTTTCCAATACTATGAAATCTTTATAGTCGCACCATGTTCTCGGATTATGAATAAAAGAACCGGCATTTTTTATCCATTCCCCGTTTACCACGTCTATTAATAATACTCCGTTTTCCTTGAGGGCTCTCGCAATCCTCTTTATTACCGACGCGTCTTCTCTATCGTTAAAATAACCGAAAGTAGTAAACCACGAGATGACGATATCGAATTCTTCCCTGAAGTTGATGCGACGCATATCGCCGCGGACGAATTTAACGCTTACCTTTTCTTTCTTGGCCCGTTTCCCCGCGATACCCAACATATATCTTGAATAATCCAAGGCGATAACATTATAGCCCCTTTTGGCCAGCTCTATTGCAATCCTTCCTTGAGCGCAGCCCAAA
Source organism: Candidatus Omnitrophota bacterium (assembly GCA_020061685.1). Classification (GTDB taxonomy): domain Bacteria; phylum Omnitrophota; class Gorgyraeia; order Pluralincolimonadales; family Pluralincolimonadaceae; genus JAGUXU01. Next base: position 3,971 of record JAGUXU010000199.1, on the reverse strand, counting down.
TCCAGTATCTTATCGTCCTTCTTCGGACGAAGCATCTTCTCGATGGCATTTGCTTCAGCTTCGGTTCTCCCGGGGGTCAGAAACCTTCCATACTGCTTAAGATAGTCTTCCTTAAAATCCTTCTTCCACCAATCCATAGTTAATTTACCCCGTCAAAAAAAGCCGCCAACAGCGACCCGCGCGAGTCTTTAATTCGATACATTTTTTCTAACCATCCTCAAAAATTTATGTTTCCCGGCTTGTAAAAGGCCGCCATTGCCTTCTATCATTGTATCGATACTTTCTACTAATCTGCCGTCAATTTTTACGCCTTTTCCCGTTACGAGACGACGCCCTTCACTTTTCGAAGCCGCAAAACCACAATTGACTAATAAATCGATTACATTTATTTTACCGGAGATGGCGTAATTATTTATTTCATCCGGGATTTTTCTCTGTTGAGAATGAGTTTCAAAAATTTTTTCCGACAGCGACGCTTTCTCATCGCCATGGAACGAAGAAACTATTTCGAATGCCAACTGTTTTTTTACATCCATAGGATGCAGATTCCCTTTTTTTAGCCCTGTAATGATTTCATTGATCTTTTTGGGAGACCATCGCGTAACTAACTTTACAAAATGTATCATCGTGTCATCGCTTAATCGCATTACTTTAATATACTGACTATCGGGATTCTCGCTGATACCGATATAATTCCCTTTACTTTTTGACATTCGTTCAACGCCATCGGTTCCAATAAGAATAGGATATGTAATGCACGTGCATCCTCTTTGTCCATATGCCGCTTGCAGCTTTCTGCCTGCCATAATATTAAAAAGCTGCTCTGTCGCGCCTATCTGAATATCGGCTTTTAAATAAACGGCATCGTATCCTTGTAATAGCGCATATAAAAATTCATGAAGTCCTACGGGATTGTTATTTTCTATCCGTATTTTATAATTGTCCCGCGCTAAAAATTGCTGTACCGTGAAATTTGAAGATAGATCAATCACGTCCTGCATATTAAGTTTTGAAAGCCAATTCGCATTGTAAACGACTTCCGTTTTACCGGGATCGAGAATTTTTAACGCCTGTTGCGCATATGTCTTAGACGCGGCTTCTACCTCTTCTTTGGTTTTTCTTGGCCGCCCGGTTTTTTTATCGCTGGTATCTCCGACAAGGCTTGTAAAATTACCGATAAGGAAAATAACATGATGCCCCATGTCCTGAAAAATACGTAATTTCCTTAAGGTAATCGTATGACCGAGATGGATATCCGGCGCGGTTGCGTCATATCCGGCGTAAACTCTCAAAGGAATTTTTGTTTTACAAGACTCAATGAGCCGTCCTTTAAGTTCTATTCTCATATTATCGGCAAGAATAGTATCATTAAATTCCGACCCCTGCATTATCAAATTTACTTGTTCGTCTATATTCATGTTAATGCCCTTCTTGAAACCGATATCCTCATTTCTTCGCCAAGAATATCACAGCGTCTTTGCCTTCGGAAGTCGTATTCCCGTCAAAGTCCTTCAGCGACTTAGCGTTCTTTATTCCGCAGTCGACTAATAAATCGAGGATCTCCTTCCATGAATAATACCGCTGCTCTTCGAAGTATTCATCGATCCTGTCTGCCGATGGGTCGATAATAACGCAATGCTCCTTCTTGATGTTATCCTCTGTAATATATTTATCTTCCAAAAGATACCTGCCTTCCCACATGCTCCAACTGCGAACAGGTAAAACAAACCGCCCGGATTCCAATGTATGCGGGATATTAAGCAAAAACGTTCCTCCTGCTTTTACCGCCCCCCACATCTTTTTCAAGTGCGCTTTCAATTCATCGTACTTCATGAAACCTAATGTGTGCCGCAAAGCGAATACGAGATCAAATTCCTCAACCCATTGGATTTCCGATGCCCGCACCTTGAGTATCGAACATGAGTTTGCGTTTTCGCAGTTCTTCTTGGCTTTTTCGATGACAAAATCGGCTATCTCTATTCCGGTTGTCGAAAACCCGCGCCGAACTAATTCTTGCATGTGCAAACCGATACCACAGCCTACATCAAGAATTTTAGCCGGTGGGCACAATGAACATAGTTTTAATATCTTGTCTATTTCGCTTGCGATTGTCTCGGGAGTATAGTTCTGGAATTTCCAGAAGATTTCATGAGAATCATCGGCTTCCCATGAAAAATTATGCTTAACGATCTTCATTTTTTTATCCAATTCGCGATATCGTCGATGACAACGGCCGAGACATGACCGGCTCTCGCATATTCTCCAAGCCAACTTTTTCCTTCGCCCTCTATAAAAAGATGGTTCAGCTTTGGGTAAGTCTTAAATTCCACATCCTTGCGTGAAGACAAAGACTTTTTCCAGCCCTGAAAATCCTCCATCGTAACCTGCCAGTCTCTTTCTCCCTGCAAGATCAGCATCGGCTGCTTTAAGTTTCTGGCCGCTTCCGCCGGATTATAGCCGCGCAGATCCAACCAATAATTGGCCGGTGCACCTAACAGATCTCTTGAAGATGTCATAGAAGATAATTGCCTATCTTTGACTTTAGCGGCTTGCGTTTTGAGCTGTTCGAGCTGCGCTTTTTCATCCTCGGAGATTGCGCCGTCAAGAAGCGCTGCGTAAAAGCCTTGCTCAATAATCACGTCTTCCAAATGCTTGGTCGTGCCAGCCATTATAATAAAACCGGCGATGTCCGGATCTGATGCACCTATCCTCGGAACCAGCATTCCGCCCAAACTATGCCCTAATACAAAGATTTTCTTGGCGTCTATTCCTTCTGTCTTGCGCAGTAGAGATACGGCGGCGAGAGCGTCTTCGATCGTCTCTTCTTTAACTGTAATGCTGTTTTCTGCAGACGCGAGTTTTTCGGCATACGCCTTTGTCCGTTTCTCGTAACGAAGGACGGCAATCCCGCAAGAAGCCAGACCCCACGCTAAATCGCGAAACGGTTTATTTGGGCCGATGGTTTCATCGCGGTCTTGAGGGCCCGATCCGTGAACAAGCACAACCGCGGGAAAGGGCCCACCTTCCCTCGGAAAAGTCAACGTGCCGGGAAGCGCCCATTGCCCGGTTCCAACCGATACCTCTTTCTCCCGGAAAGAACCAGTTTTTATGTATGATGGCAGCTTGTTATCGGCAGGAGGTTGGCTTGGAACAAAAAACAGGCCGGTAATCTGCTTTGCGCCGTTAAAAATTATCTGAATGTCGAGGTTGGTCGTCGCAAATTCACAAGTTACAAATACAAAATCACATTGAAGCTGCTCAATTCTTTCTGTCCGGATACCAACCTGTCTCTTAAAAGGCCCTGTTTGCGCGATAAGGGATTTCCAGGCCTCCCGGAGTTTCTCGGCAGGCATGGCTTTTTTCACGGCGCTGTCAAACTTCCCAACCGCGCTTGAAAAATCTTCCCTTGCGAGTAATTCAATAAATTCTTTTGCCGAGCCCGCAAGATCTTCGGATGCTAAAATTTTCTGCTGCGCATAACAAATCGGCACCATCACCGGAAAAACAAAGGCAAGCAGCGCAACAAAAATACGGTTCCTCACTTTGTCAGCGCGGATAATTGAGCAGAAAACAGATCAAGAACGAAACAGCCATGGAGACAACTACGGCGATAACAACCGCGATACCGCTTATAATTTCATACAGATCGGTTATTTTATTTTGGCTCTCTTCGTCCATATTCGGTTTACCCCGGTAAAACACGCTTAAGCGCATCAAGCTCCGGTTCGCCTTCTCCGAGCGGCAGCATAACCTTTCCGCGCTGCACAACCGAACGACATGCTGCCATCATCACCTGAAAACCCTTAAATGCCGTTTCGCCGTTACACGGGTGTATCTTCGCCGGATCATCCAGCCAGTTAACGATATCCTGAATATACGGCGGCATATCGTGCTCGTAATTCATATAGCCGGAACCGGACATCGTCCAATTGGTGGTTATTGCGCGCCATCCGCCGCCTTTGCCCTCTTTC
>JAGUXU010000033.1 GCA_020061685.1 Candidatus Omnitrophota bacterium | reverse complement strand
GCGTTGTCGAAGGGAGCCTAAAGAAAGATAAAAGCATAAGCGTGGTCGCGATGGTCCATCACGAGACTTCCACAGGCCTCTTGAATCCCGTCAATGAGACGGGCGCGCTATGCCGCAGATATAATAAGACCTATCTGTTGGATTCAATAAGCGCCTTAGGAGGGGAAGAACTCGATTTTAAGAAGGCGGATACCGACTTGTGTGTCGGCACGGCGAACAAGTGCATAGAGAGCATACCCGGAGTTTCCTTTGTCCTGATAAAGGAAAGCGCCGTCGCAGGATTGAAAAAGGTCCGCCCGCGCTCGCTGTATTTTGATATACCGTCTAACCTAGATTCACAGAAGAAAGGGGAGACCCTCTTTACGCCTGCGGTCCAGGCGTTTTACGCCCTTGATGCCGCTCTCGATGAACTTATGAAGGAAGGTGCCCGCAACCGGATCCGCCGGTATAAAAATACAGCCGCGTTCTTAAGGAAGGGTTTCGAAGAAGCGGCCTTAAGATATCTGATAGCGCCGGCATACCATTCGAATACGATAACCGCTTTACGCCTTCCGGCCGGCCTTAGTTATCAGAGATTACATGATGCCTTGAAGAGGAAAGGGTTCGTGATATATGCCGGCCAGTCAAAACTTAAGGACGCCATCTTCAGGATAGCCAATATGGGCCAGATAAGCAAAGCGGACGCGCGGCGCCTCTTAAAGAATCTCAGATCGATCTTATCCAAATGAAAGCGATAATATTAGCGGCCGGGGTAGGAAGAAGATTGAAACCCTTGACCGACTCTACCCCCAAAGCACTTATACGCATCGGCACTTCAAGCGTCCTTGAACGGATGCTGGATTCCCTTATTGCCGCGGGGACAAAAGACATCTGCCTTGTCGTCGGCCATCTCAAAGATAAGATAAAACTTGTCGTCGGCCAAAATTATAAGGGCGTGGCGATCCGGTATATACCGAATCCCGATTACGAGAGAGGCAGCATCCTTTCCGTATGGGCCGCGAGGAACTGTTTTGACGACGATATATTGCTTATGGATTCGGACGTCATTTTTGAGGATGTTCTCCTGGAAAAATTGATCAAGTCAAAGAACGAAAATTGTTTTTTGATGGATAAGAATAATACGGAGAGCGGCGAGGAGATGAAGATAGCAGCCCTGAACAAAAGGGTCGTAGAGATCGCCCGCCGTATAACCCAAAAACATGACGAAGCCGGAGAAGGCATCGGTTTCTTGAAACTCTCGGTCAAGTACCGCAAGGAGTTTTTGGATATCTTCAAGAGCGCGGTAGCCCGTGACAAAGACTGCGATTACGAGAACGCCCTTGACGGACTGGTAGGGCGGATACCTGTCGGATTTGAGGACGTGACGGGTTTAAAATGGACCGAGATAGATTTTGAGGCGGATATAGAGAAAGCGAAGGCGCTTAATATATGAAAAGCATAAACCGCATCCTGACCAGGCCGTTTACAGGATTTTTTATCAAGTCAGGGTTGCACCCCAACCAGATAACTTTATTAAGCGGGGCGGCCGGCGTCATGGCAATACTTTTTTTCTCTTTCGGTACGAAGACGGGTTTTATTTTAGGGGCCGTATTCTTCGAGCTTTTTTATATCCTGGATAATTGCGACGGAGAAGTCGCGCGGGCCAAAGGGCTATCCACAAAGTTCGGCAGCTGGCTGGATACCCTGGTCGATTATTGTGTCCATGTCGCGGCATTCGGCGCTATCGCCTTAGGTCTATACAGGATTACGCCGAGCCCTTTTATCATAGTTGCGGGGCTCTCCGCCATGCTGGGGATATTTCTCTCGTTCTTTGTGGTCTTGCTGCAGAAGGTGCGTAATTACGGACTGGGGATCCATGGCATGCCTAATGCGCCTGCCGGCGTCAGGAAAGAGACAGGCGCGCTTGATAGATTGATCGAGACCGTCTCCGTCGGGGATTTTTCGATAGTCGTTTTATTGTTCGCGATAATCGATAAGATGGAGCTTCTCTTGTGGTTAGCCGCCCTAGGTTCCAATGTTTTTTGTATCGTACTCCTGGTCGTGAATTTCAGGTACTTGACGGATCGTGAATAAATGAACCTATTAAAGAAGGCCATACTTGTCATAGCGGCCGCACTCTTTGCCTGGATCATCGCAAAGTCGGGCCCGCTTCTTATCTGGCACCAGATAGTGGCGCTTAATTGGCGCATCCTCGTTGTCATCGCGGCCTACCTGATAATCTACTATTTCGATACCATGGGCTGGAGATTGGCTTTCAGGAGAGAGGTCAAATTGCCTGACCTTTGGCGCTTCTTTCTTGCCCGGCAGGCGGGCGAGGCCTTGAATTACACGACACCGACCGCCTATATCGGCGGCGAGCCGGTAAAGGCGTTGGTCTTAAGGAAACGCTACGGCGTGAACATAATAGACGGGCTTTCGAGCGTGGTGATAGCGAAGACGACGCTCTTCTTGAGCAAGGTAATTTTCCTGCTTATAGGAATAACGCTGGCGTTCAACTTCCTTAAATTCGACCGCCTTATGGCTACGGGGATACTGTGGACGTTTATCGGCGTCTTCGCGCTTTTTGTGGTCTTCGCGCTGCTTCAAAGGAAAGGGCTTTTTATGCTCGGCCTTAAGATAGCGCGCAAATTCAAGTTGAACGAGATGTTCGAGGACAAGAAGGCGCACCTTGAAGAGATCGACCAGACGATAGGGAATTTTTACCTCAAGGAGCGACTGCGCCTTTTCGGATCTTTCCTTTTCCATCTCCTGGGGTGGATAGCCGGAGCGATCGAGGTCTATATAATATTATATTTTATCGGCGTGCGGGTCGATTGGATCAGGGCCTTTGTCATAGAGGTATTTTTAAAGACGGCTAATTCGGCTTTCTTCTTCGTCCCCGCGGCGATCGGCGTGCAGGAAGGCGCGGGCTATCTGGTGCTTTCGGCGATGGGGATAGGCGGCGAGATAGGGGTCGCGCTTAGCATAGTAAAAAGGATACGGGAGATAACGTGGGCCGGGTTCGGCCTGTTTATCTATTGGACTTCGCCTAAATAGGGAATAAGAGAAATGATATTGGTGACCGGCGCAAGTGGTTTTGTGGGTTCGCATGTCGTGCGGCTATTGGTCAGGCGCGGCGACCGCGTCCGTTGTTTTGTGCAAAAAGGTGCCGGACTGGATAATTTGCAGGGCGATGAATTTAAGGGCAAATTGGAATTCGCTTACGGAGATCTGCGCGATTACGATTCGGTAAAGAGGGCCGTAAAAGAGGCGGAGATAGTCTACCATCTCGGCGCTTATGTCCATCTTTGGTATCCGAGGCCCCGGTCGGTCTATGATATAAACTGGGAGGGTTCAAAGAACCTCTTTCAGGCGTGCCTCGACGAAGGGGTCAAGAAGGTCGTTTATACCAGTACCGCGGCAGTCTTAAAAGGCGGGACAAAAGAAAAGCCTTCCGACGAGAGCGCAATCTTGCCTTTGAATAAGATGCCGGGACACTACGCGCGCTCGAAATTGCTCGCCTATGAAGAAGCGGTCAGATACGTCAAGGAGGGATTGCCCATCGTCATAATGAGCCTGACGACTCCCGTCGGAGAGGGCGATTGTAATCTCACGCCTCCCGGGAAGATGATTGTGGATTACTTGAACGGCAGGCTTCCGGGTTATATAGACACGGTCATCAATTATATCGACGTGGAGGACGCGGCGGCCGGCCATCTACTCGCGCAGGAGAAAGCGAAAATAGGGGAGCGTTACATCCTGGGGGCTCATAACCTTACCCTGGAGGAGGTCTTCGCCATATTAAGCAAGATAAGCGGCAAAGGGATTCCCAGAATAAAACTGCCCGCGGCGCCTTTATTACCTCTGGGTTTTATATCGGAAAAGATCTGCGAATGGATAACGCATAAAGAGCCGCTTATCCCGTGGGAAGGGTTAAGGTTAGGCAGGAAGCCGTTCGCGTTCGATTCTTCAAAGGCCGTCAGGGAGCTGGGGTTGCCGCAAAGCGGCATCGAGACGGCGCTGCGCAAGGCGGTCGATTGGTTTTATTCGAAGGGATACGTAAAATCGGGAGCGGATAAATGAAGATAATGACCCCGGAACAGATAGGATGTTGTTTTGGCGTGAAGCGCGCTATAAAATTGACCGAGGAGACGCTTTTAAACAAAAGGCCGGCATACATCTTCGGAGAGCTTGTCCATAACGAGACGATAACGCGCGAACTGTCCAAAAAAGGATTGAAGGTGGTAAAAGGGATAGGGGACGTGAAGAGCGGCGTCCTTATAATCCGCGCGCACGGCATCTCGCCGGCCGAGCGCGATAAGGCTGAGAAGTTGAAGATAGAGATCGTAGACGCCACTTGCCCCATCGTAAGACAGGCGCAGGTCGTCGCCCAGAAGCTGGAGGAAGAGGGGTATCAGGTCGTTATAGTGGGGGACAAGAACCATGCCGAGATAAAAGGGATATTGG
>JAGUXU010000081.1 GCA_020061685.1 Candidatus Omnitrophota bacterium | reverse complement strand
TGGCGTCCCCACGGGGATTCGAACCCCGGTCGAGAGCTTGAAAAGCTCTTGTCCTAGGCCTCTAGACGATGGGGACATCTATATTTATTCTCCTACCATATCTTTTATGTCTATCTTCTTTAAGTACTCGACCCACGCCCTGTCCAGGGCGTTTATGCTGTCAAACCCGTATACCTCAGAGAGCGAATTCTCGAACCCCTTTTCTTTCCTTAAATTATAATTGAACTCTTTGAATTTGTCTTTGCCTTTTCCCCGCGCCAAAAAATATACCACGCTCAACCCGTCTTCGTAATTATGCTCGTAGGAATTGTCATCCGCGCTCAATAACGGGATGCGCTGATTGTTCATGGCCCTGAACCTGGAGTTGGATATCTGCTGTTTTGCCTCTCCGGAAGTCAAGAGGGCGTACTGGGCGATGCCCTCTGACCACCATCTCGGGATATTCGCGTCTTTCGTAAGCTCTCTGTATATCTCGTGCGCTATCTCGTGATAGATGACGTCCGTCTTCATATATAATTCATAAAAGAAGACCCTTCTGTTACCGGCGGCGAACGCCATCAGGGTATTGGGATTAAAGCCCCGCGCCTCCGCGGCCTTCTTCCAGCTCGCGAAATCCCCGTACGAGTAAAACTTAAACTTCAGATTCCAATCCGGAGAGGCCGACTTATCGTAGATCTTAAACTCTTCATATCCGAATTTATCGGCGACCTTCTTACAGTAATCCCCGACCTTGTCTTTTAACCGGCCCTTTACGATGCCTTCGTCATGATGAAAGGCGATAAAGGAATCTTCCTCGTAGGTCTGCCACGGCTTGTCCGAGTACCGGACCGTATCGGCGAACTTCAGTTCTTCGTCGCGGGCCTCTGAGCCGCCGGCCGGGGCGGAAGCGCCTTTCCATCCGTTCTCGAGCGCCTCATTCTTCTGCCTGCTCCATTTCTTGATATACTTTAAATCCGATCTCTTAAACGTCATCGTCCCTTCTTTGAGGCGGACGGTGACGCTGGAAGGCGACTGGTTTACGATCACCCCCTCGTAATGCTTTCCGTCTGAGGTCGCTACTTCATCGGCTAAGCCCGGGACCGCGCCGGACAATATTAGAAAGAGCGGGACCGCCGTATATCTTAAAAAATCACTTTTCTTCTTCACTTTCCTCTTCTTCCGCGACGACAGACGCGACCGAGGAGACTTTATCCTTCCCCTCAAGCTTGATGATCCTGACGCCCTGCGCTGCGCGGCCCGTAGAGCGGATATCCTTGACCGGACAACGGACGATGACGCCCTTCTCAGTGATTATCATCACCTCGTCCTTGTCGCCGACCGTCTTCAAAGAGACTGCCTCGCCGTTCTTGGCCGTGACCTTTATATTAATGATCCCTTTGCCGCCCCTGCTCTGGGTCCTGTACTCCTTTATCTCGGTCCTCTTGCCGAAACCTAAAGACGTTATAGTGAGCACCGTCGTATCTTCTTCCGCGACCGACATGCCGATAACCTCGTCTTTCTTTCCAAGTCTTACGCCTCTTACGCCTTTTGCCGAACGGCCCATCTCCCTTACCTGTGATTCGGAGAATCTTATCGCTTTGCCGTCTCTGGTCGCCAGGAAGATCTCCTTCTTGCCGTCGGTGAATTCCGCTCCGATCAGCGCGTCGCCCTTCTCCAGCGTCATCCCGGCTATGCCGCCCTTCCGCGGATGGCTGTATGCCTCGAGCGAGGTCTTCTTTATCACGCCTTGCTTAGTGCACATTATAAGGAATTGTCCTTCCTTGAATTCCTTGACCGGGATGAAGGCGCTTATGGTCTCTCCCTGCTGCAGTTCAAGGAGATTTATTACCGCCTTGCCCCTTGCCTGCTTTCCGGCTTGAGGAATATCGTAGACCTTAAGCCAGTGAACGCGCCCCTGATTTGTGAAGAAGAGAATAAATTCGTGGGTCGTCGCAATAAAGAGATGCTCGGAGAAATCCTCTTCCTTAACGTCGGCGCCTGTCATGCCCTTGCCGCCGCGGCGCTGTTTACGGTAAGCCGATACCGGCAGGCGCTTGATGTAGCCGGCGTGGCTTATCGTTATGACGACGTCTTCCTCGGCTATCAGGTCCTCGACCTCAAGGTCCTCGACCTCCCCGACGATATCGGTAATCCTCTCGTCGCCGTATTTCTCCCTGATCTTCAACATCTCCTCTTTTATTATCTGGAGGACTTTCTTCTCGCTCTTTAATATGGACTCGTACATTTCTATCTTCTTTATAAGTTCCAGGTACTCGGCCTCGAGTTTTTCGCGTTCCAGCGCGGTGAGCCTGCGCAGCTGCATCTCGAGTATCGCCTGCGCCTGTATCTCGCTGAAGTCGAACTTCTTTATAAGGCCCTCTTTAGCGTCCTGCTCGGACTTGGATTTCTTTATGAGCTCTATTATCTTGTCGAGGTTAGCCAGCGCCTTCTTCAGCCCCTCGAGTATGTGCGCCCTTTCCTTCGCCCTTGCCAAGTCAAACTTCGTCCTGCGGGTTACGACTTCTTTCCTGTGCTCGATATAATATTCGAGCACCTGCTTTAAGTTAAGGACCCGTGGCCTGTTCTCGACGAGGGCAAGCATTATTATGCCGAAGGAGACTTCCAGCTGGGTATGTTTGAAGAGCTGGTTTAATATCACCTGCGCGTTCGCGTCGCGCTTAAGTTCGATGACGACTCGCAAGCCGTCTTTATCCGACTCGTCGCGTATATCCGATATCCCCTCTACCTTTTTGTCCTGCACGAGTTGGGCTACCGCTTCTATAAGATTGGCCTTGTTTACCTGATACGGTATCTCTGTTATGACTATCGATTCCTTCCCGGATTTCTGCGACTCGACTCCGGCCCTCGCCCTTACCTTTATAAGGCCGCGGCCTGTGGTATAGGCCTGTTTTATCCCTTCCCGCCCGCAGATTATCCCGCCTGTTGGGAAATCCGGCGCCTTTATTATCTTCATGAGGTCCTTCAGTGAAGCATCCGGTTCGTCTATCAGGGCCGCCACTCCGTCGGCGACCTCCGAGAGGTTGTGCGGCGGGATATTGGTCGCCATGCCGACGGCGATCCCGGAAGAACCGTTTATCAGCAGGTTTGGCAGTGTCGCGGGCAGC
>JAGUXU010000185.1 GCA_020061685.1 Candidatus Omnitrophota bacterium | reverse complement strand
TCTGTCCGTATGAGGTCCTGTATTTTAATTTGCCGAGTAACTTTATGAGCTCGGGATGGATCCCGCGCACGCCCACTTCAAATACGGCGTGCTCGCCGGCTTCCTTGATCGAGACCTCCATCTCTTTCTTGACTTTCTCCACTATCTCTTCTATCCTGCCCGGATGTATCCTCCCGTCTTCCATAAGGCGCGTCAACGCTATGCGCGCGACCTCCCTTTTTACGGGATCAAACCCGGAAAGTATTACGGCCTCCGGCGTATCGTCTATTATGACGTCCACACCGGTCGCCATCTCCAGGGCGCGGATGTTGCGGCCTTCCCGGCCTATGATCCTCCCCTTCATCTCATCGCCGGGCAGGTTCACGACCGAGACCGTCGTCTCGACCGTATGCTCCACCGCGCAGCGCTGTATCGCGGTCGCGAGTATCTCCCTGGCTTTCTTGTCGGATTCCTGCTTGGTCTCCTCTTCTATGCGCTTTATCATGACGCCCGCTTCCTGCCTTACGTCCTCTTCCATCCTCGCGAGCAGTAATTTCTTTGCCTCTTCCGCGGTCAGGCCCGATACCCGCTGCAGCCTGTCTTTCTCTTCCGCCAAAAGGACTCTGTATTCTTCCTCCATCGCGTGCATCTTCTCTTCTTTTGTTACAAGGCTTTTTTGCCGCTCCGCGAGCTCTTTCTCCTTCTTATCCAGTATCTCGACTTTCCTGTCCAGGTTCTCTTCCCTCTGGATAAGCCGTTTCTCGAGGTTGGCTATCTCCGCGCGCCTGTCTTTCGTCTCCTTCTCAAAATCGAACCTTACTTTATGCAGCAGGTCTTTCGACTCCAGCTCGACTTCTTTCTTCTTCTCCTGCGCTTTCTTCTCGGCTTCTTCTATTATCTCCTTGGCTCGCACCTCGGCGGACTGGACCTTCTTCTCCGCATACATCTTCCTTATAAAAAACCCCAGGCCTCCTCCTACAAGAAGGCCGAGGGCGGACATTAAAAGACCGTTCATTGAAGATACCCCCTTTGTAAAAATAACCAGGATTTATGATTGTTTATGCGGTAAGAAGTCTGGTGACAGGTTGGTCGTGAGAAAGTGTAGGCAGGCGCCTGACCACTTGGAATTTGAACGCGAGTCCGATCCTCGGAACATCCTTCCGTAGCCCCGCAAGGAACTTGTCATAATACCCCATTCCCCTGCCCAGGCGGTTCCCTTTCCCGTCAAACGCTATTCCGGGGACTATCGCCAGATCTATAGAACGCGGATGATAGACTTCCATATGGGCCTTAGGCTGATAAATTCCGTAAGGGCCTTCAACCAAATCTTTATTGGGATCCATTATCTCGGACACCACCATTTTCCGTTTTCTCACTTTTATAACCGGTACCAGAACCACCTTACCGCGTACCAATGCCGCCTCGATCATCGGTCTCGTCTCAACTTCGCCGTCTTTCGAGACGTAAAACATAAGAACATTCGCGCGCCTGAATTCAGGCATCGCCAAGAGCTTCCTTCGTATCGCAAGGCTTCTCCTGTGCCTCTCTTCCTCCTTTTGAGTTTTTAACCTATTAAGGATTTTTTTTCTTAAGTCGCTTTTTAGCTTTTCTACCATCTATTATAAGTTAAAACAAGATTTAGTCAAGTTAAAGATTCAGGGGTGCTCGTGGCCCTCGTCGTGCTCCCCCTTTTCCGCCGAAGGCGGATTCGCCTCAGGCGAAAATTTTATGTTGGGAAATTCCTTTTCGCGCCCGGACTTCACCAGATAGTCTTTTATGGCCGCCCTTAGGGCGTCCTCAGCCAGTACAGAGCAGTGCATCTTGACAGGCGGAAGCCCTCCCAGCGCCTCGGCGACCGCCTTGTTGGATATCTCAAGCGCCTCGGGGATAGACTTTCCCTTGACCATCTCGGTGACCATTGACGACGTGGCAATTGCGGCCCCGCATCCGAAGGTCTTAAACTTGACGTCTACTATCTTATCGCCCTCTATCTTTACGTAAAGCCGCATGACATCGCCGCATATAGGGTTGCCGATAGTCCCCACCCCGTTGGCGTCGGGTATCTCTCCGACGTTCCTGGGATGCATGAAATGGTCCATCACCTTCTCTGAATACTGTCCGTTCATAGGTATTATAATATACTATAAAAATAGCCGCATAGCAAGCGGGGAAGTCCCGCAGTCCTTACTTGCCTAACAGCGGTTTTATATCGCCCTCAAACTGTTCCTTCGACGTCGCGCCGACATACTTCTTTACTATCTTTCCAGATTTATCGATTATGAACGTCGTGGGTATCCCTCTGATGCCGCCGTATCTTGATTCAACGGCCCCGTCCGTTAATGCGACCGGATAATTCATCTTGTTATCTTTATAAAACTTCGAGAGAGCGTTCTTGTCCTTATCGACCGAGATGCCTATGACCTGCAGCCCCTTGCCGCCGTATTCCTTCTGAAGGGCTATAAAATCCGGTATCTCTGACCTGCAGGGCCCGCACCAGGTGGCCCAAAAATCCAGTATTACCACCTTGCCCTTGAAATCGCTTAAACTTACCTCTTTGCCGTTTATGTCCTTCAGGCTGAACTGCGGCG